>CBIMJO010000523.1:0-6818 GCA_966244135.1 uncultured Actinocrispum sp.
CCGCACCATCACCGCCATCGGCGTGCCCACCGGAGCATGGACCAGGAAGAACTCGATGTCATAGGAATCCGGCCGGCCCCGGTGTTGCTTCATCTGCTTCGACCGCCGGATCAGTAGCGTGTGGCCATACCCTTCGGCCGGGTCCTGGCCCTTCGCGCGGCACTGTCGGGACATCGGTGATATCGGTAAGTCGGTAAGGTCGCTGGTCAGAGGCATGTTGATCAGTAATCCGGTCGGTAATCCTCGGTAAGGTGATCTATGTCGGCATCAAGCTGACGGTGGTCATCCACCCGGGTCACCGACCGCCTACTACCGGCGGTCACGCTGGGGGTTAGGTCAGTGAGATGCCCCCCGCCCCGGGCGTCCGTCACCCGCGCCATCCGTCCCGCCTCCCAGCGACCAACCCCCCGACAACCGGTAGGTCACGCACCACGTCCAACACGCAGCAAAGGGGGGGCGGGGGCATCTCATACCCAGCCGCCCTGATCCATGCCTGGCCGGACAGACATTGGCAAGGGGCTAGATCACCTTACCGGGGATTACCGACCGGATTACTGATCAACATGCCTCTGACCAGCGACCTTACCGACTTACCGACATCACCGATGTCAGACGGGTCCCCGGCGCACTCTGTCCCGAACAGGCCGTGGGATCCGACTACTGGCAGGTAGGGAAGAGATCCCGATAGGGCGCGTCGTCCAGTTCTGCACGATCAGGCGCCGGAGCGGTAGTACGTAGCCACCACTGGTCCCAATGAGGAGGAGCCTCCGTGTTGCAAGCCGTGCAGCTTACTCGCAGGATCTCGTCATCGGGTACGTATGCGCGGTACCCAGTGACGGCAAGGGAGTGTAAGCCTCGTCTACAGGTTGCCGGGATGACGCCTACACGCTCCCCGACTTGATCAAGGCGATACACCAGGTTGCCGTGCACTGTCACTGTTGTCCCGGGCGCATTAGTCATGTCCGCCACTCCGGCATCGTAGCGCTCGTCGAACCTGCGTTCGATCCCAGCCGAAGCCTTGATCGTCTTACCGAGGATTACCGACAGGATTACTGATCACCATGCCTCTGACCTAGTTACGGACTTCCAGGAACAAGCAGGCCTCTCAGTCGATCGCGCCAGACCAATGCTGCTGAGGAAGACGCTCGGACTAGCGAGCTGAGAAGCGCCGGCCACTGCCGTCGAAGGGAGGCTTTTGATAGGGGCCTCACAGGCCCAGCTCAGGTCATGCACAGCTATCTGTGCCAACGTAGTTACTGACAGCGAACCCCGACGGCACGGCCGTCGGAAGCCACCGCTTCAGCGGTGGCACGGGGGGATGGTCGGCCGCACGGGGTGAGGGGGGAGCCGGAGATCTGGGGGCCCGGTTCCGCGACCGACCATCCCCCTTTCGCTGTCCCACTGGAAGCGGTTGTCGCTGTGGTTGCGGTGCCCGGCCAAATCGAGATAGAGGCGCTACGGCCATCTCAGGGCGTGATCGCCGGGAGGGTATCGATACCTGCAACCGTCGGGACGACAGGATTTGAACCTGCGCCCCCTTGACCCCCAGGCACTTTGCAGGATCGATCGTCCTGCATGGACAGAACTGCTAACCAGCATCATCGATGCGTTGACGTCCGTGGACGTCCGCCACGATGCGGGGCCAAAGTGAGCGGCGCCGAAGGCACCACCGCTTGTGCCCCGCGTCGATACACCCTGTGACGCGGGGCACGGGAAAGTTAAAGCGGAGTTGTAGGCTCGAATGTGGCACCACACTTGTAACATTTGTCGTCGTGGACAGTAATTGCCTTCTCGTCACACTTGGGGCAGCCGCCAGGGCGAACTGGGATAACTTCCCCCCAGTCTGTAATCATCTCTTCGACTGGCTCTTTTTCCTCGGAATCCATGTTTCCTCTTCTCAGTGTGGGCGGTCCATGAGGTAGCGGAACTCCCAACGATCCGTTGGGAAGATGATGTCAGCAGCTTCAACCGGAATCAAATCATCTCTACCAGCTTGAACGGCCCGGACCGTCTGACGAATCTCAACAACGGGAACGTCATCGGGAATCGCCAGGACCTTTGATTCGACAGGATCTGGCTTGCGGATGACAAGGTGTTCCTCTACTTGGTCAACGGTCCATCCAATCGCGGCAAAACGAGCGTTCAAGCCGTCTTTAGCGTGTGGGCCCTCGTGTGGCCGTTCGATGACAGTTCCGCCAGTGATGCGCAGCGGCTCCCATGAGAGGGACTTGCTGAGCGGGCCGTGATCCGCTGAAATCAAATAGGCTGTAGCGACGACCTCCTCGCCTGGTTCTATGTCAAGTCGTCGGGCTATCCACTCGGTAGCCTGAATGACGGAAGTATTGTGTTCAACGTGCGAGGTCAAGCCAGCCCGCTCGGTTTCTTGCACATATGTGCGCTCCCTCCTCTGAAAGTATCGATGCGGAGCGGTACGGGTCAACCGGGGGTTTTCTGCAACGAATGTCCCCTTTCCGGCGATTCCGTAGACCACTCCCTCGCTCTTTAGAAGGTTCAACGCGTTTTTCGCGGTGATCATGCTCACGCCATATGTGTCGCAGATCCCTTGGGCGCTTGGCACGGGGGCTCCCGGTCGAAGGACACCCGCTCTGACCTGATCTCGAATCTCGGCCGCAATCCGCACGTACTGCGGGGCTGTGCGGTGACTGTCGCTGGTTGTCATCCTGCCGCTTGCTCCATTCGAGTGATGCCACCTGGTATCAATTGACATACCAGGTCTGGATCGAGATGCTTGGCATGTCAATCGATACCAGGTTACAGCATGTCGGTCAGTGAGGAGTTGGGTCATGGCTAAGACCAAGACCGCCGTCCCGAAGTTGCGTCTCGTTCGTGCTGGCGGTGGCCGTCGCAAGCTGGTCGCCCTGCTGGTTTTGGTTGCTGTCGTGGTGTGGGTCGTCAAGGACCCGAGTGGCGCCGCCGCGTTCTTCACCACTGTGGTCAACGGGCTTGTGACGTTCTTCCGGTCGCTGGGCTGAGTCCCGCGCTCTTCTGCCAGCGTTCCGGCCGGGTGCCCGGCCTGATTCTCCGGGCATCTCCCAGGCCGCTGGATCTTAAAACCCTTGTCTGACAACGGTTTTCGGTGACGGCTGTGCACATGTTGTTTGAGAACTACAAAGGGGCGACGGAGCCTGCACCCCAGGCAGCACGTCAAGTCCAGGTCCTTTCGGACCCTGACTTCGAGACCCGCGAGGACCCGCCATCGTGCGGCGAGCGTCTTGAGGTTCGCGACGACCCGCGATCACGCGGCGAGCGGACGTGTGGCATTGGACGCCGATGCCAGGAGATCTACGGCCGAGGTCGCCCCCTTTCCCTTTCCTGTCAACGTTTCGTTGCTTCAAGGGCGGTGATCAATCATGGACGATTCTCCTTGGTGCGAGAGCTGCTGGCGTACCGAAGGCGGTCACTGTGGCAACTGCGTGTGCTGCAACGGTCCGACCGAGGACTGACCAACAACACCCACGAGAACGTGACCCGGCCCGGCGGCCCCGGCCCGGACCCCCTCCAACAGTTCGCTACGTACAGGGGTAGATCGATGAACAGCAACAGAACCACCGGCATCCTCATTGCCGCCACCACAATCAGCCTGGTCGTCTCCGGATGCCGCGCGCCCGCCGACCACTCGATCCCGGCCACCGCGCACACCAGCAAGCACGCGACCGCACAGCCGACGTTCCGGCCACCTGTCCACAACGAACCACACATGGACCTGGACGCAAGCTGCGACAAGCACGGCAAGGCCTACAACGTCAAACCCAACACCAAGGCCGCCCGCGCCAAAGCGAACGAGATGTGCGCCAACCTCCACCGCAGTCTGCAAGACGTCGGCTGGGTCGACTAACCGCCAAGAAACGTACCCACCGGGTGGGGTCTATCAACCTTCACCACGTCACTTCGGAGTCAATCCCATGTACAACACCAATTTTTACCCGGATGGTCTGACCGAACAGGACATTGACGCCCTGATCACTGAGGCGTTCGAGTCGGCCGATGAGGCCACCGCCGCGCCGACATCGGCCCTGTTGGACGGCCCGGCGATCAGGCGCCGCAACCGGCGGATCGAGCGCAGGGCCGTAAACACGGTCGTACGCACGTTGCCGGTCCGCGTGAATCCGCCCGGCCCGGATGGACAGGCTGCCTGATGGCTGGCAAGACCTACCCCTGGGTGCATGCGCCGGTGCCGTGGGCCGATTCGCCGCAATGGACTCGTGGTGTGCACGATGGGTTGCCGCTGTTGTCCTACGGCTGTGCCGATCGCACCAAGCTCGCGACGTTCCGTCAGTTGCGGGCGATGGGGTTGCGTCCCAATGGAAGCGACCCGGTTGCGGTGCTCTACGTGCGGCACAACGCTTCGAAAAAGGTCTCGTTTGCGTCGCTGTACCTGATCGCGCAGGCGGCGCCGGTTCGGCCGATGACCCCGGCGAAGTGGACCGCCCTGGCCAAGGCCAACCTCGCGCGTCGGATCTGCCGCACCTGCGGCAAAGACCCGCTCTACATCCTGCCAACCAGCACCCGTCAGTGCTGGACCTGTTGGGCCGCAACCGAAAGTGAGGCCGCGTAATGACCAACACATGGACTACCAAGGAGCTTGGTGTCAGCCTGACGGCCTGGGTGGATGTCGTGCGAATCGATCGCACCATCGGTCGCGACCCGCGCACCGACCGCGACGCACAGCGGGCCGTCACCACTCGGCAGACGCTGATGGACGAGTTGCACGGCCGCGCTCTGGAGGAGTACCGGACCGTCCGCCCCGTCGACAAGCCCGCCCCCGACGCGGATTTCTGATCACCCCGAACCGGCGACGTCCCGCCAAGAACTGTCCGCCGGTCCGGGTCTCCCAACGTTCACCAACCTGTCAGGAGAACAACCATGGTAGGGCCACAGCAGCCCGAGCAAATCTACCCCTTGGGGCCATCGCCGACCGGCACGGACAAGCGGTTCACCTTCGGCCTGGTCCTGGGCGTGGCCGACGTGCTGACCAAGCACGGCTACCCGGACATCATCAGCGCCGGATCCGGTGCGGACGTCCTGCACCTGCAAGACACCCTGTTCAAGTTCATCTACAGCCCAGCCGACGACAGCGACCCCCGCCCGTGTCGACATGCGCCCGGTGTCCACTGTGGCCGCTGTATTGATACTGATCCCGAGTACCGCGCGCACGCGGCCCATGGTGGACCGCCGCGTGATGACTGCCCGTACTGCCCGGACCGCGCGGACATCGAACCGGCCACGAGTCCAGCCGACCCGTTTGATCCGCTCGGTGTGCTCAACGGGTCGCACGTGAGCAACTGCCCGGTGTTGACCGATCCGGACCCCGTGCCTGCCGACTGTATTTGTTTGGGGTGACTAAGGATGACCACACAAATGTCCAAGGTGGACCGTCTTCGGCTCGATGCTCACCAAGCGGCCCAAGTCCGCGAGTTGACCACGCACCCGGACGTGATCGCGTTGCGGGTGGAGAAGATCCGGGGCCAGGTGGACGCGCTGATCTGGGCCGGGATGCTGCTGGGCCTGGCGTTCACGATGGTCAACGTTCAGGAGTTCGCCGCCAAGGGCGCGGCGGTGTTCACGTTGGGGTGGATCGCGGCGTGGCTGCTGGACCCGATGGTGTCCCTGGTACTGATCGCGGTGTTGCGCGCTGAGCAGATCACGGCCCGCTATCAGGTGGACATGCACGTGATGGGGCCGTGGGTGCGGCGTACGAAGGTGTTCGCGTTCGCGGCCACGTACACGATGAACACGTGGAAGGCGTGGGCCGCGCTGGACCCGGCCGGGATTCTGCTGCACTCGGTTCCGCCGGTCCTGGTCTACCTGGCCGCCGAAGTCGGCCCGGTCCTGCGTGACCGGTTGACCGAAGCGGTGCTGAAGGCCGCCACCCTGGCGGCCACAAACCGCGCCAACACCGCCGACACGGCGCCGTCGGTGAACCCCACGGTGGAGGTTCACCAGACACCGCAGACCCCGGTTCACGAACCGGTCCCGGCCGTGGTTCACGAACCGGCCCGGCCGGTGCCCACGAAGTCCCGCAAGCCGGGCCGCCGTAAGACGGCCGTGAAGCCGCGTCGGGTGCTGTACCCGGAATACCTGGAGATGGCACGCAAGGCGCTCACGCCCGGCGTGATGCCTACGCCGAAGTGGGCGCAGGAAGTCACCGGCTGTTCGGCCGGAACGAGCGTGCGCCTCGCTCGTGACCTGCGCACCGAGATCCCCACCACTACGCCGGACACGGTTCCGGTCGAGACCGAGAGGGCCGCGTGATGAGCACGACCACACACGACACTGTGGGCACGCCGGACCCGGACGAGCGGCCCCAAGACCCGGTGCCCGTGAACACCGACGCTGAGCGGGACAACGTGGTCCCGCTCCGGCCGGGTACGGCGGTTGAGCCGAAGGTGTTCGACGCCGAAATCGTCACCGACGACACCCCCGAGGGAACCCGGGCGGACACAGGGCTGACCCGCAGGCAGGGCTACCGCCGTGACCTGGTGGTGGTGGCCCGGGCCGGTGGCCAGACAGTGCGATTCGCCCGGCGGCACTGGGTGATCCTGTGCAAGGGGATGGAGGCCGAACGGGTGCGCAAGAAGGCCGAACGGCAACAGGGCGACGTGCGCACCGCGCGCACGGTCGCGCTGGAAAAGGGCGACCTGGAACGGGTCGCGGAGTTGAACCGGCAGATCCTGGACGCCCGGCGCTCCCGCGTCGATTCGCTGGTGGTGTGGGTGGAACTGACCTGGTCAGTCACCCGCAAGGCCACGGTGGCGCTCGGGGTCACGACCGGTACCGCACTGGTGGTGGGCATCGCC
>CBIMJO010000524.1:0-6817 GCA_966244135.1 uncultured Actinocrispum sp.
TCCGCGTGCAGGATCCGCCGCGCGGCACGGGTGACGCCGCGCGCGTGGGGCTGGCCGAGGTGATCTATATCGAGCGCCTGCGCATGCTCAACGACCTGCCGCTTCCTTGGATCTGACGTATCTGCCGATGGACGTCGGCGAGCCGCTGCTGGCCGAGGACCTGCGCAATCGGGACATCTTCGGGCTGCTGGAAAAGGTGCACGGGCGTGCGCTCGGCGGCGCCGAGGTCGGCATGGATGCGGTCAACGCCGATCCGCACTCCGCGATGATCTTGCAGGTTCCACGTGGATCAGCGCTTTTGCTCGTCGAACGGTTGAGCCACTTCACATACGGCCGTCCGGTCGATCTTGAGTTCATCCGGTTCCGCGGCGACCGGCTCACAATGCGCGCCGCAGTCTCGCGCGCCTGAATTCTTCACTCATTCGTACGGCAAGGAGTACCCCTATGGCTCTGGTCGAAGGCCGTTCCGATGTGCCGTGACGATCGACGAGTCGCAGTGCATCACCGGTTGCCTGTTGTGCGTGGACATCTGCCCGCTGGACTCGCTGGCCATCAACCCCGACATCGGCAAGGCGTTCCTGCATGTGGACGAGTGCTGGTACTGCGGGCCGCGCGCGGCGCGCTGCCCCACCGGCGCCGTCACCGTCAACATGCCGTACCTGCTCCGATGAAACGCGCATTCCTAGCGCTGCTACCAGTAGCGCTACGGATCCGCCCTCCCTGCAGCGCACCGGACCGGCCGGGCCGCCCGCACGGATCACCGGCACGGATCTCCCCTCTGCGGGATCCCGGTCGACGATCCGGTCAAGGCGGGCGAGGTCTGGTTCGACGGCGAGGCCCGCGTGTGCGTACGTGGCGAATCCCTTTGGTGGCTACCAGGTCAGCGCGGAAGGTGACCGGTTCGTCGACTGTGACTACTGGTCCGGGCAGATGATGGCCGAGTTCGCCCGCGAGATCGGCTCCTCGCGCGGCCCGGTCTACCTCAAGCTGACGCACCTGCCGGACGAGACTCTAACAGCGTTAGAGAACATCCTGCACACCACCGAACGACCCACCCGAGGCACCTTCCACAGTGGACGCCGCCACGACTACCGGACGCACGACGTCGAGATGCACATCTCGGAGATCGGGCTCTGCGGCGGGCATTCCGCGTCCGGTGTCTGGGTCGATGAGAACGCGGCCACCACCGTGCCAGGCCTTTACGCTGCTGGCGATCTGGCCTGCGTGCCGCACAACTACATGATCGGCGCGTTCGTCTTCGGCGACCTCGCGGGCGCGCACGCCAGCACACATCTGGGCGAGCACGTTCCGCTGCCACAAGACCAGATCGAGGCCACCCGAGAGCTGATCTTCCGGCCTCTGTCCAACCCGGACGGTCCGCCGCAGCAACAGGTCGAGTACAAGCTGCGCCGGTTCGTCAACGACTACCTGGCTCCGCCGAAGAGCGGGACCCGGCTGGAGATCGCGCTGGAGTCGTTCGCCAGGATGGCGAACGAGATCGCCGCGATGGGCGCCCGTACCCCGCACGAGCTGATGCGGTGTGCCGAGGTGACGTTCATCCGGGACTGCGCCGAGATGGCCGCGCGGTCCTCTTTGGTCCGTACCGAAAGCCGTTGGGGCCTCTACCACGAACGCCTCGACCATCCCGAAGCCGACGACGGTTCCTGGCTGTTCCACCTCAACCTGCGCAAGTCGGCCACCGGCACGATGGAGTTCCGCAAGCGCCCCATCACCGAGTACATCGTGCCCGTGCCGTACGCGCCCGACCACACCGCGCCCATCGAGGACCTCGGCGAGGTGATCACCACCCAGGCGACCGTCGCCGCCGCCGACTCGTCGCAGGAACGCAAAGCCTCGCGGTCGCCGCGCGTGCCGGAGGTCCTCGCTCTCACCGAAGCCTCGCCGATCCCCATTCGGCGGTCCGGGCGGCCTGTGGGAACTGGTCGAAGTGATCCAGCCCACACCCGAACTGCGCGCTTTGCTGGTCCGGGGTGCGGATCCTGAGGTGCGGGCGACCGCTTTGGAGGTTCTTAGGGCGCTAAGACTTGGGCGACCGCGAGATCTTCGCGTCCGCGCTGGCCAATGAGCGTGCGGCGGTGCGGGTGGCGGCGATCCACGGCCTGGTCTCGGTGGACGCCACCGAAACCATCGCCGGCGCCCGGCACGACTCGTCCCGTGAGGTCCGGGTCGCGGTGGCGGCCGGCTTGGGAGCGGGAGGCTCCCCGGACGGCGTTGTTGCGCTGGGCGAACTGGCCACCGACCTCGACGCCTTGGTGCGAGCGGCCGCACTCGACGCGGCCGCATTGCTGGATTGCGTTGCGCCACTGGACAATCTCGCCGCCGCAGCGGTCTCCGACCACGCCTGGCAGGTCCGCAAGGGCGCCGCCCGCGCCCTCGGCGCCGCAAAGTGGACAGTCGCCGAAAAGCCCTTCCTACTGGCGCTATCGGACACCCACGCGGACGTCAGGAAGGCGGCCGTGCAGTCACTGTCCCGTTGGGCGGCACAGGTTTCCCCAGAGTCGAAAGCGGCCCTTGAGGACCAGGACGCCGACGTCCGCGCCTACGCCCGCCACGCCCTTCAATAATGGCACCCAGTGTCAACGCTCGAGGGCGTCCTCGATGCGGCGGACGACGTTGGCGAGGGGCATGCCGCGGCGGAGGACCGCGACGACCACATCGTCACCGTCGTCCGCACGGGCCGCGGTGACGCCGAGGGTCTCGCGGATGTAGCGGAATGCGCGGTCGGCTTTGCCGAGGGCGTCGCCCTTGCCGCCCGCTTTCAGCCACTGCCGCAGCACGTGGTTGTGGGCAGCGACGACGGCCGAGCCGGCGACTTCGGCCCACAGGGCGCCCTCGGGTTCGTCGCCCACGCGGTCGCGCAGGTACCGCGTGACGGCGATGTTGTAGGTGTGCGCAGAGGCGATTTCGCGGGCGCGCAGCTGGGGGAAGTCGCGGGTCAAGCCGTACCGCTGTACTGCGATAACGCCCTCGTCGAGGTACGCCTCGAGGACGGTGTGCACCGCGCGGCAGGCCACCGACAGCGGCGACTCGTCGGCCGACGCGGTGGCGAACACCTCGGCGACCCGCACCAGCCGTGCCTCGTGGTCGGGGAAGATCACGTCTTCCTTGGACGGGAAGTACCGGAAGAAGGTCCGCCGGCCGACCCCGGCCGCCGCGGCGATCTCGTCGACCGTCGTCTCGTCGAAGCCCTTCGCCTGGAACAGGTCGATCGCGGCCGCGGTGAGCGCCTCACGGACCCTTCGCCTGCGATCGGGCACCCCGCTCGTCATGGCAGAAAACTAGCACGGCGACTTGCGCGATGGCACTGAGTGCCATTAGTGTGGTGCATCACGCTCACCAATGGAGGTCGCGATGAACCCCACCACCGCGTGTCTTTGCGTCTGTGCCCCCGCAGGCCACCACCACAGCACCTGCCAGTCCACGGCGGAGCCCGGCCTGAGCGTGTCCCTGAACCAGTCGCCCACCCGGCCGATCAAGGTTCCCGCTTGCCGCCCCTGTTACGAGGCCGTCCGGCGCGCGCTCTGGGCCGGAGTCGGCCTGCGCCTGCACCCGGCCACCGTCGCCGCCCAGTCCGCCTGACCCCTCGTGAGTGGTTTCCCGCCCGGAACCACTCACGAGTCCTGGGCCGCCAGCACTTCCTGCGCGACCGCGAAGGCACGGTTGGCGGTCGGGACGCCCGCGTACAGACCCACCTGGAGCAGGACTTCCTGGATCTCCTCGCGGGTCACGCCGTTGCGCAGGGCCGCGCGGATGTGCATCGCCAGCTCACCTTCGTGCTGCAACGCCGCCAGCAGGGCCAGGACGACCAGGCTGCGGTCCCGCCGCGCCAGTCCTGGCCTGCTCCAGACGTCCCCCCAGGCCGTGCGGGTGATGAAGTCCTGGAAGTCGCGGGTCACGTCGTCGGTCCTGGCGATGGCGCGGTCGACGTGCTCGTCGCCGAGCACCTCCCGGCGGACCCGCATTCCCTGCTCGTGGCGTTCCTCGTCAGTCATCCGGCAACAGTAGGCAACTGTCGCCGAACTCGTGCCACAGGTACCCGGCCGTCTCGGCGGCCTCGTACGCGCGGCTGACCAGGTCTTTCCCGGCGACGGCCTGCAACAGCAACAGGTGCGACGCGCCCGGCGCGTGCCAGCCGGTGATCAGGCCGTTGACCACCTGCGCGGGCCGGTCCGGGCCGAGCACGAGGTCCGTCCACCCTGCCCCGCCGGTCACCTTCCCCTCCACTGCCACCGATTCCAGCGCGCGGGTCACGGTCGTGCCGACGGCGACGACGCGCCGGTTCGCCGCCCTGGTCAGGTTCACCAGGCGCGCGGTCGCTTCCGGCACGTGGAACCGTTCCGGCAACGGGCCGCTGCCGTCCTCCAGCGAGGAAACGCCGGTGTGCAAGGTGATCGGGGCGACCGTCACGCCCGCGGCCACCAGCGAGGTGACCAGTCCGGTCGAGAACGGGCGGCCCGCGCTGGGCATCTCCGCGCTGCCGGGGGTGCGGGCGAACACCGTTTGGTAGTCCTCGATCGGCCATTCCCGGTCGACATAGGCGTACCGGATCGGCCGACCGTGCTTGCCCAGGAACTCCGGCACGCTCATGGACACCTTCGCGCGCCACAAACGTCCTGGCACATAAGGGGCTTCCAGCACCAAGTCAGCACAGTCCAGCTCGATCCGTTCCCCGGCAACGAGATCCTGGATCGACCCGGTGGCCTTGCCCGGCGGGCGGACCTCGACCACCCACCTGCCGTCGTCGAGTTCGGTCGAGAAGTGCACGGTGACCTTGTCGTTGCCCCGGCGGCCATCCGCTGCGGCGGCAAGGGTCCCGGAGTTGTTCACCACGATCAGGTCGCCGGGGTTCAGGTACCGGGCCAGGTCGGCGAAGTGCGCGTGCCAGATGCCGGTGGGGTGGGCCACGAGCATGCGCACCCCGTCCCTCGGCACGCCGTGCGCCTCCGGCGGTTCGACGGCGGACAACATCATTTCGTGTACCGCCCGCTCGGCGGCCGCTCGTCGATCAGCTTCAGCAGCGCGGGAACGACCGTCTCCGGTTCGGCCCGGTCGGAGATGTCCTCGCCGGGGAACGCGGCCTGGTGCATGTCGGTCCGCATGTCGCCCGGGTCGAACGCGTAGACGCGCAGGTCTGGGTGTTCCACCGCGAGGACCGCGCTGAGCCGGTCGAGCGCGGCCTTGCTGGACCCGTAGCCGCCCCAGCCCTCGTAGGCCTCCACGGCCGCGTCCGAGCTGATGTTCACCACGGTTCCGCCCACTGTGGACAGTGCCGGGATCGCCAGCTGCACAAGGGCCAGCGGTGCCAGCACGTTGGCCTCGTAGACCTGGCTGAACACATCGAGCGGATACCCGGCCAGCTTGGGCTGCGGGCTCGGGCCGAGCGCGCTGGCGTTGTTCACCAACAGGTCCAGGGTATGTATGTGCCCTAACAAGTCTCTTCGATGGTGTGGATCCGTGACGTCGCCCGGGACCACGGTCACGTTCGGGCCGAACCCCGCCTGTTTCAAGGCTTCCGCGTTGCGCGCGTCGACGTACAGGTCCCAGCCGCGCTCGGCGAGCGCGTGCGTCAGTGCCCGGCCGAACCCCTTGGACGCCCCGGTGATGATGCCGACTGGCATGGTCCGCTCCTTGCTCTCGGTTCTCCTGGGGTCCATCCTGATAGTTGAAGTCAACTTCAAGTCAAGGATCCCGATGCGCGCGAACGATCTGCTCACCGTCGGCGAGGTGGCCCGCCGCAGCGGGTTCGCCACCTCCGCCGTGCGCTACTACGACCGGCTCGGCCTGATCACGTCCACCCGCACCTCCGGCGACCAGCGCCGCTACGAACGAAACGTCTTGCGGCGCTTGGCTTTCATCCGTGCCGCCCGGAATGTCGGGCTGACCCTGGAGGAGGTGGCCGAGTCGCTGGAGCTGCTGCCGTCCGGCCGGACGCCGACCAAGGCGGACTGGGCGCGGCTGTCGCGTGGCTGGAAGGAGCGGCTGAACGAGCAGATCACCGCCCTGCAGACCCTGCGCGACGGCCTGGAGTCGTGCATCGGCTGCGGCTGTCTCTCGCTGCGGACCTGCGCGTTCTCCAACCCGGACGACGGCATGGCCACACTGGGGCCGGGAGCCGCCTACTTTCCGCGACGGCTGCGTGCAACCCAGCCGGGGCAGGATGGTTAACTCCCGGGCATGGATTACCAGCTCAAGGCCGAGGTCGCCCCGCCGGCGGGCACCCCGGAACTGGACGCACTGCACCGCCACGGCGTGGTGTCGCTGCTCGACGAGCAGCTCGACCTGCTGGCCGGCATCGAAGGTCCCGACGGCGTCGAGATCGAGCCGCTCGATCACGAGGTGACCGCGCACGCCGGTGGCGCGTCGATCAGCTGGCTGGTCGAGGCCCCCGCGCTGGCGTTCGCCGAGGAGGCCGCCCGCGCGGTGCTCACCGAGCTGCTGGAGCGCACCGAACTGCTCGCCGCCTGGACCGTGCAGTCGTGTGAGGTCACCGTCAGCGACGAGGACCTGGAGACGGCGCTGGAGGACGAGCCGGCCGAGGACGGTGCGGACGGCGGGGACCTCGAGGTCGAGCACCTCGAGCTGACCGACGAGGAGCTCACCGAGCGGCACGACCAGCTGGTCGGCGAGGCCGAGCTGGTGCAGGCGCTGGGCACGGACGCGTTCGGCAGCGAGGACGGCGTCACCCCCGAGCAGGCCGAGCTGGTGGCCGGGGCGCTGGCCGAGGCGGTCGTCGTGGTGATCGACGAGCTGTTCGACGAAGTCGCCGCCCTGGACGAGGAGGACACCACCGCGGACC
>CBIMJO010000525.1:0-6811 GCA_966244135.1 uncultured Actinocrispum sp.
AGCGTCTCCGCGACCGCCACGACAGCTCTCGGCTGGACGGTCATGAACAACCTGGCCTCAGCGTGGAACCCCAGCGCCGCAACCGGAACGTCGACCAGGTAGCCGAGCACCCCGGCCCGCCGCAGATGCTCCATCCGCCGCCGTACCGTCGAGTCCGACGAGTTCGTCACCGCCGCCAGCTCCGCATAGCCCAGCCGGCCGTCTCGCGACAACGCGTCGAGCAGGGCCTGGTCGCCCGCGTCCACAGTGACCGGTGACGTGTCCGGTACGGGAGGTTCGGGCCGCAGCTCGGCAGACTGGTTGGCGTTGAGCCAATGCAGGCCCGGCCAGTCGTCCGGCAGCCGGAAGGCCTTGAGCAGGGAATGCGCGGACACTGCGGTGACTCGCTTGGTGCGGGGGAGTTTCGACAGCAGCAGCGCGTCTCTTTCGCTGGTGCTACGGGCTTGCGTGCTGCAGGCGATCTCCGTGCCGCCGGAGAGCAGGTACACCCACGAGGTGTCCGGCCGGTCGGCCAGCGCCTTGGCCACCCCGGTCGCCGCGTCCGGGGTGCACTGCAGGCGGATCGTCCATGCTGTGTAACCCAATCTGGCACCGTTGACCACCCCGACGACCCGCAGCACGCCCGCCGACCGCAGCCGTTGGTAGCGCCGGGCGATGGTGTTCTCCGAGACGCCGATGACCCCGGCTATGGTGCGCAGCGGGGCACGGCCGTCGATCTGCAAGGCATGCAGGAGTCCTCGATCGACGTCGTCCAGGGCGACGGTATCCACCTCGAGGAGACTAACCGCCGACGGTTTCCGCCGCAGAGCTCATCGATGGGCTCTGCTGTCAGCGCAGGAGAACGGGCAGCGTGGCAAGCCCGTTGACGGTCATCGCCGCAGTGCGTTGGAGCGTGTCCGCGGGGACCGCGAGCCGGATGTCCGGGAATCGGGTAATCAGGGTGCCTATGGCGGCGCGGGCCTCCATGCGGGCGAGTGGGGCGCCGAGGCAGTGGTGGATGCCGTGACCGAAGGCGGTGTGCACAATGGACGTCCGGGTGACGTCGAAGCGGCCGGGCTGGTCGGTGACGGCGGGATCGCGGTTCGTGGCGATCAGCGAGAAGTACACGTACTCGCCCGCCTGGATGACCTCACCCGCGACCTCGACGGGTTCGCTTGCCTTGTAGGGCGTGGAGTTCTGTACGGGGGCGTCGTACCGCAGGACCTCCTCGACCATCGCGGTCAGGCGGTCCGGCTCGGCGCGGACCAGTGCGAGCTGCTCGGGGTGAGTGAGCAGGGCCAGTGCGGCGTTGCCGATCAGGTGCCCGGTGGTCTCGAAGCCCGCCATCACCAACAGGTAGGCCATGGAGGTCAGCTCGTCCTCGCTGAGCCGGTCGCCGCCGTCGCGCGCCGCCACCAAGTCGGAGAACAGGTCGCCCGCCGGAGCCCGCCGCTTCTGCTCGATCAGCTCCCGCAGGAAGACCAGCAGCTGCGATGAGGCGTCGGTGAACTGGTCGACTGTGACCAGTGTGGGTTCGATGAGCACCTGGCTCCATTGGCGAAATGACGCGTCGGCCTCAGGGGGCACCCCGAGCAGAGCGCTGATCACCCCGATCGGCAGCGGGAACGCCAGCTCCCGGATCAGGTCGGCCTCGCGGTCCATGGCGCCAAGGAGCCGGTCGGTCTGCGCCTGGATCTCCGGCAGCATCGACGCCACCCGCCCGCGGGTGAACGCCATGGTCACCAGCCGCCGCAACCGGGTGTGGTTGGGCGGGTTGTCGTACAGCATGTGCTGGTGGATGCCCCTGCTCACATCCGGGGGCAGACGCCGGGCGAACGGGCCGTGCTCGGGACCCAGCTTGACGATCCGCCGGTCGGCCAGCAGCGACCGGGCCAGGTCGTGGCCCGTCACCAGCCAGACCATCGCCCCGCCAGGTTGATGGACTCGATGGATCGGTCCGGTCGCGAGCAACTTGGCGTAGGCACGGTGACGTTGGCCGTCTGCCGCCGCATCGAACAGGTGGAGCTCGCCGACCAGATCGGTACTCTCGGACATGACGAGCCACGTTATGTGACCACGAGCCGCGCCGTGCACGATGGCACAGACGGTCACATGACTCGGCACGACCAGACAAGTGGTTCCGGCCGTCTCGTCAGACTTCCGCCTGTACGAGCCGGTCGTCGACGTATGCGGTGCGGGCCTGCTTGTCGCGGTCGGAGAACAGGTAGCGGATCCAGGCTTGCTGTTCGTGGCCGACGATGCCGAGTTCCCAGACGCAGTAGGTGCCTTTGAGGACGTCGGGGACGTCGAGGCGCTCGAAGCCGTCGCCGGTGTCGGCGTAGACGGTCTCCCACAGTTCGTTGTCGTTGCGCCAGACCATGACCAGCAGCAGGTATCCGGCACGGACGTGGTGCAGGATCACGAATCCGAGATCGTCGTCGAAGGCCAGCGTGCCGGCTGCGGCCTCGGCGGCGACGAACCTGCGGGCCTGGTCACGCACCTGCGTCGTGATCTCGGCCTCGGCGGGGCGCAGGTCGTACCACTTCAGCTCAGCGCCGGGGACGCTCAGCGCTTCCCCGGCGGATATCAGCTTCCGGACGTGCCGGTAGTTCGAGCCAACGTGCCCCATGACGGCTGTCCCCTCAGATGTCGTCGTCTGCCCAGACCCGCGCGAGCGAAGACCAGCATAGGTTGGGCTCTTCCGGCCGTCGACCTGCAAACTCGGCAATGTCAGACCCCATCGCTAGGGTCGAGCACATGACGATCGACTCGTTCCGTGTCTCGGTTCCCCAGGCCGACCTGGACGACCTGGGGGAGCGGATCGCGCGCACGCGCTGGCCGGACGAACTGCCCGGAGTCGGCTGGGACTACGGGGTTCCGCTGGACTACCTCAAGGATCTCGCCGCGTACTGGCGCGCGGGGTACGACTGGCGGGTGCACGAGGCCGAGCTCAACGCGCTGCCGCAGTTCGTGACGCGGATCGATGGCCAGACCGTCTACTTCCTGCACGTCCGGTCCCCGGAGCCGGATGCGTTGCCGCTGCTGCTCACCCACGGCTGGCCCGGCTCGGTGGTGGAGTTCCTGGACTGCATCGGCCCGCTGACCGACCCACGCGCGCATGGCGCCGACCCCGCCGACGCGTTCCACCTCGTGATCCCGGCGATCCCCGGGTTCGGCTTCTCGGGCCCCACCACCGAGACCGGGTGGGGTGTGCCGCGGGTCGCCGCGGCGTGGGCGGAACTCATGCACCGCTTGGGTTACCCGCGGTATGGGGCGCAGGGCGGCGACTGGGGCTCGGCCATCTCCCGTTGGCTTGGCGCGGAGGATCATGAGCATGTCGTTGGCGTGCATGTCAATCTGATGGTGTCACTGGCCAGAGCGGACTCCCCGGTCGAACTGTCCACCGAGGACCAGGAGCGGGTCGCCGCCGTGCGCAAGTACATCGCCAACCCGGCGGGATACCTGCGCCAGCAGTCCACCCGCCCGCAGACGCTGTCCTACGGGCTGTCCGACTCCCCGGTCGGTCAGCTGGCGTGGATCGCGGAGAAGTTCAAGGAATGGGTCGATCCCACGGTGACGATCGACCGCGATCGCCTGCTCACCAACGTGATGCTGTACTGGCTGACCGGCACCGCCGGTTCGTCTGCCCGCATCTACTACGAGTCGACCCACCTGCGCGGCCGGAACTTCCCCAAGTACGACGGCCCGCTTGGTGTCGCCGTGTTCCCGCACGAGATCGCCCCCGCCATCCGTGTCCTGGCCGAACAGGACCACAACATCACCTACTGGTCGGAGTTCGACCGCGGCGGCCACTTCGCCGCCCTCGAAGTCCCCGACCTCCTCGTCCCTGACATCCGGACGTTCTTCCGCCCCCTCCGTCCCTGACTGCCGAGGGCGTTGTGGAGATCAGTCCACGGACTGGCCGACGTGGAGTGGCGAGCGGGTGGTCGGCTGCTCGAGACCTGTGCCGAACCAGGTCTGCAGTGCTTGATTTGGTGACGCGGAGGGTCCCGACCCGACCCAGCAGACATAACCATCCGGCCGGATCAGGATCTGGTCGACGTCGGCTGCCGCCCCGGTATCAGTCCCGATCTCGGAGTCGACGACCTGCGCCACCACGCGGTCCACGCCAAGAGGCACTGGGCCGTCAACGGGATCGGACCGCAAGTCGAGCAGGAGCCCGTGCCCGTTCGACATGAGTGCGCTGACAGTGACCTCGCCGTCGGCAGTGCGCAGCGCGAGGTCCGGCATGCGCATGCCCACCAACGGATCCACGCCGTCGGACACCGGCTGGGCCGCACCCAAGCCGAGCAGGGCCTGAGATTGGGATGTGGTGTGGAGGTCGAAGTGGATGGGGGTCACGGTGGGGTCGGTGAGGGGGTAGCGGATGCTGAGGCCGGACATGATGCCTGCGATGTAGCGGTTGGTGTCGGGCAGGGTGATCATGGTGGTGACGATGTCGCGCAGGGCGAGGACGTCGTGGTTGGTGGGGTCGGGGGACATCAGGACACGTTGGGCTTTGGTGAGGGTCAGGACCGCGGCGGCGATGGGGTGGCGTTCGGTGTGGTAGGTGGTCAGGAGGTCGTTGGGGGCTCCGGTGAGGACAGCGGCGAGTTTCCAGCCGAGGTTCATGGCGTCCTGCACGCCCAGGTTGAGGCCTTGGCCGCCGATCGGTGAATGGATGTGCGCGGCGTCGCCGGCGAACAGGATGCGGCCGTGGCGGTAGTTGGAGATCTGGCGGGTGGCGTCGGTGAAGCGAGTGCCCCAGCGGATGGTGCCGAGGCGGGTGTCGGGGCCGTGGACTGTGGTGAGCACGCGGGCGACCTCGGAGTCGGTGACCGGCGCGGTGCGGGGGAGCGCCGCTTGTTCCGGTCCGCCGAACACGATCCGGTAGAGGTCGCTGTCGTCGCCGGGTGCGTGCAACGGGTGCAGCATCATCCAGTAGTCGCCCTTGCGGCCGAACATCTGGCTGATGTGCCCGACCTTGTCCGGTACCGACGCTGAGCGGCTGGTCAGCGTGATGTCCGCGGTGACCGCGCTCATCGTGCCGGGCTGGCCGGGGAACGAGACGCCCAGCAGCGAGCGGACCGTGCTGTGTGCGCCGTCGCAGGCCACCAAGTACTGACCATGCAAGGAAAAGACACCGTCCGGGCCTTCGACGGTTGCGGTCACAGTGGTGGCGTCAAGAGCGATGAGGATGTGTCCACGGTGGACGGTGACGCCGAGCCGGGACAGATGCTGCTCAAGGACTTCCTCGATGCGGTCCTGCGGGATGAGCATCCCGCCCGGGAACCGGGTCCGCCACGGCCGCGGGTCGAGTGCGACCGGCAGCCCGGCAAAGTGGCCACCGACGAACTCCCGGCGGATCGCGCGGTCCATCAGCTCGTCGGCCAGCCCCCGCATCGCCAGCACCTCCGCGGTGCGCGCGTTCACCCCACCGCCGCGCGACTGCCCGCTGGGTACGAGCTGCTGCTCGATGACGGTGACGTTGATCCCGCGCAGAGCCAGCTCGCCGGCCAGCATCAGGCCGGTCGGCCCGGCGCCCACAACGATCACCCCGGTGTCCTGCATGTCATCCCCTTCAGTTGTGAAGCCTGCACACCCGAGCATAAGTAGACTAAGTGCAGAAAACAACCGGGTGCAGAAAATGTTAGGCTGGCAGCGTGGACGAACAGCTCGGACTGCGGGAACGCAAGCGGCTCCGCACCCACAAGGCGATCTCGGACGCCGCGATCACCTTGTTCATGGAGCGCGGCTACGACAACGTGTCGATCACCGACGTGGCCGCGGCCGCGGAGGTCTCCCGGCGCACCCTCTTCGCGTACTTCGCCAGCAAGGACGAACTCGTCCTGCACCGATTCGCCGACCACGAGGACGAACCCGCCCGCGTGGTCCGCGGCCGCGCCGAGAACGAGTCACCGCTCGACGCCCTGCACCGCCAGTACCGCCAGGCCCTCACCGACCGCGACCCGATCACCGGCCTGTGCGACCACCCCGAGGTCGTCGCCTTCTACCAGCTGATCCTCAACACGCCCGCGCTGCGGTCCGCCCTGGTCAACTTCACCATCCGCAGCGAACAAGCCCTGCAGGCCGCCCTGCAGGAGTCCGCCCCCGACGAGGACCCGAGCATCGCCCGCCTGGCCGCCGCGCAGATCCTCGCCATCCGCCAGACCCTGTCGCGCGTGAACCAGGAACGCATCGCCGCAGGCGAAACCGCGGACGCCGTCGCCCCTGATGCCCTCACGGCCGCCGGCAACGCCCATACGATGCTCACCACCGGACTCGCCCGGTACCGCTGACGATCAGGTGCAGCCGGTCGCCGTGTTGGCCACGTCTGCGGGCACGCGCCAGACGACACCCTGGTCGAGAACGACGGTGACTCCATCGGCAGACCCCAGAAGCAGCACGCACTTGTCCGCGCTCGGGCGTGAGGCGGCTTCGATGCCAGTCAGGCGGACCGGCGTGGCCCGGATCGCGTTCACCGGCAACCCCAGGAGACTCAACGACACCGGCCGCCCGGCCTGCGCATCGTCGGCTGCCGAGGAGGCCGACGTGATCGACAAGGTCGCCATGGTTCCGGCGAGCAGCACGATCAGCGCGACCCCGTAGCGGCGAAACCCGACGGCTCCTTCCAGGACCCCGAGCAGCGCGAACACAGCCAACCCGGCCAGCAGCAGCGTCAACAGGCCCAAGCCGCGCCAGGTGAACAGCGTCCCCTCCCGGAAGAAGGTCACCACGAGGAACACAGTCGCCACCCCGCCGATGGCTATCGCCAGCCTGCCCAGCATGATCACGATCAGATCGATCGGCGCATGGCTCTGCATGCAGGGCT
>CBIMJO010000526.1:0-6811 GCA_966244135.1 uncultured Actinocrispum sp.
ACGATCATCACCGAGTTGACACGCGACCCATGAGCCTTAACTTCCCGGCATTGCCGTTAGTGGGGCGCGCCGCATCAGCGGGGAGCTGGGTCGCACCCACCGGTCGAGCGATATGGCTCGAAGGCGAGGCGATCGAGCATGCCGGCCTCTGGAAGGCGGTCTCGCATCGCGCGACCGCAGAACGCCTCCGGGACTGGGACGAAGCCCGCGCGCTGCGGTACTTGCCCGTCGGGCACGCCGAGCTGCGGCCGCACCCACTGGCCGAACGGGGCCGCGGTCAGACCGCCGGGTGCGGGGTGGAACAGGGCCATCGGTTGGGCCCGAGCGGCTGGGCCGGGGGAGAGCAATGGTTGGCCTGGAGTCACAGCGCCGGAATGGAGCGGCAGTGCCGGAGCGGGGCGACTGGGCCAAGGGGGCGGTGGTGAGGATGAAGTGGAGTGCTGGAGCGGGCGGCAGGGCTGGGATGGAGAGGTGGAGCGATGGTGGGTGGAGATGGTGAGGATGGGGTGGGTGCGGTGGGATGGGGTCGGGACGGGCGAGTGGGAGGTGCGGATTGGTGAGCGTTGAGCATCCGGCGTATGGCGTGCTGCGGGTGGTGACGCCGACGGCCGCGGTGATGTTGGAGGACAACCCGGGGTCGATGACCTTGGATGGGACCAACACCTGGATTCTGCGCGCGCCGGACGCCGGGGGCTGTGTGGTGGTGGACCCCGGGTACGAGGACATCCCGCACCTCGAACGCGTCGCGGAGTGCGGCCCGGTCTCACTGATCCTGGTGACCCACCACCACCCCGACCACGTCCAAGGCGCCCCCTGGCTCGCCGCCCACACAGGCGCACCCATCCGAGCGTTCGACCTCATGCTCTGCCAAGACGCGGACCCGTTGACCGACGGTGAGCTCGTCGAGGCCGCAGGCCTGACCTTGCGCGTCCTGCACACCCCCGGCCACACCGACGACTCGATCTGCCTGCAACTGCCCGACGCCATGCTGACCGGCGACACCATCCTGGGGCGCGGCACCACGGTGATCTCGTCGCTCGGCGACTACCTCAACACGCTGCGCCGCCTCGCGGAGATCCAAGCCATCGTGCTCCCCGGACACGGACCAGACCTCGAAGACCTGGCGGCAGTCGCCAGCGAGTACCTGGCGCACCGCGAAGAACGGCTCGACCAAGTACGCGCCGCACTCCAGCAGCTCGGACCAGACGCCTCAGCCCGTCAGGTGGTCGAACTGGTCTACGCCGACGTCGACCCATCCCTCTGGGGCCCAGCCGAATGGTCAGTCCGCGCTCAACTGGAGTACCTCCGTTCGTAGCGGGCCCACCGTCGCGCCGACGCCCACCGCGCGTCTGCAAGCCCGGCTCTCTACTCGGCTGGGCGCCAATAGCACTCAACCGCACAGAGTTGTGCGTGCTGCGGGGTTCATCCGCCGACCGTCGAGTAGATCAAGGCGTCGCCAGACATCCGCGTCCCATGCTGGGCTTCGGCGCACGTTTCCTTGTTGGCTGGGAAGAATGATTGTGTCTGCGGTTTGTGAACGCACTTGCTCCTTGTGGGTTCTATAGATAGTCGCAACACCACGTGGAAAGGTGTTGCAATGAAACAGTTTCGACCGCAGCACGGCCTTCGTCGAGCCCGAGTGTAGCCGTAGCTCGGCCAGGATCGAGGAAAGCCCCAAGCATGCCCGCCTCAGGCACAGGCGTCAGGTGCGGTCATTTCGCGAGAACACAAGCCACCCAACGGAGGCATGCGGTCGGTTGCCATGGAGAAACGCGGTCGCAAGTGAGGCTCTGGCCACTTTTGTGACAGCTCTGATATTGGTTGAGCGGATTCGGGACGTCGGTGGCGGTGTTGGTAGGGGTGTTCGCACGGGCGGAAACGGCATCCTGCCCGGACTGCGGCGACACGGCAACTCGCGTGCACAGCAGATACGAGCGCCGCTTGGCCGATGTGCCGGTAGGTGGACGACAGCTGATGGTCAGGCTGCGGGTGCGCCGCTGGCTCTGCGATGGTGTGGCATGGGCGATTAGGACGTTCGCCGAGCAGCTCGAGAGGGTGACAGTGCGGGACGGTCGGTGGACGCAATTGCTGCGGACGGTGCTGGAGCGCATCGCGGACGGCGCTGGCAGAGCGTGCCGGGTCACGACGTGCTGGCTTGCTGTCCGCTCAGGCCAGCCGGTCTACTCTGCTTCGGCTGGTCGTGTCTTTACCGGATCCATCTGCCGTGACACCGAAGGTGTTGGGAGTAGACGACTTCCCGCTGCGACCAGATCAAGATGATCAAGCGGCAGATGTTCGGCTGGGGAGGCCTCGCGCTTCTGTGTAAACGTGTTCTACTCACGGCGGTAGATCAGTGACGCAGTCACGTCACGCCAGGCCGAATCACCAAAAGTGGGCCAGATCCCGCAAGTGACGAACAAACCAGAAGAATGTGTTGGCCTGCTTGGCAGGCAGGATCTGCAGCGGTCCCATACCGGCCGACGAACGGGCCGATCATGGCGACGCAGAAGGGCACGACCCAAGACCTGGCCAGCGTACGGGGTGATCATTGGAGGCGATGAACTCCCGTGCCGGACAGTTCTCGAGGTCGAGCGACACATCTGAGCCGCCCGGACGAGGAACATCCACGTGGCTCACGGAGGAACAGGGGATTTCCGGTCCTCAGCGTGATGTCCTGGGGCCGCGTGGACGTTCCTTTCCGCGAGGTGCTGCACACCAAGCTGGGCGCGGAGCCCAAGGAGACAGCGCGCAGCGAGAGCCAGGCGTGGACCCGGGCCTGGGGATACGACCCCACCGGGATCCCGGTCGGCCCTGGGCGCGTCTGGGTTGCTCTTGGGCGGGGCTATGCGGATGTGGCCCCGCTCAAGGGCATCTGCTCCTCAGGCAGGCTCCGTGTGTCAGGTGGCGGGTGGGCGCATGGGGGCGACCATGTAGCGGAGATCGATCACCTCCTCGGGGTCGGGGGAGCTGAACACGGTGGCGCGCATGCCGGGCTGGATGGCGAGGTGGACCCGCCGGCCGGTGAAGGGCCGCAGCGCGTCGACGAGGAAACGCGACTGGAACGAAGGGGATGTGCGGCCACCGTCCACATCGGCCTTCACCGACTCCTCCGCCTCACCGGCCTGCTGGTCGGCCCCGCGCAGACGGAGCTCGTTGTCGCCGACCTCGAGCTTGAGCACACCGCGGTTGTCCGTGTAGAGCGCCACCCGCCGGACGGCCGCGGCCAGGACATCCGCGTCCACCTCGACATGAGTGTCCACTTCGGACATGACTATCTTGCTCTCGCTCAGGAACGACCCGTCCAGCAAAGCCGTTGTGGCGACCGAACTTCCCCAGGCCAGCCCCACCCGGTTCGGATCGGCGTGCACGGCCACCTCGCCACGGACCTGCTTGGCCACCTCCGACAGCAACGCGGCCGGGATCAACGCGTCCAGCGGGCCCGGGCCCGCCGACCACGGGATGGACGCGACCGCCATCCGGTACCGGTCGGTGGCGGCCAGCACCAACCGGTCCCCGTCCGACCGCATCCGCACCCCGGTGAACAACGGCAGCGCCTCGTCCCGCGAAGCCGTCGCCGCGACCGTGGTCAACGCGGACACCAGCAGCTCCCCGTCCACCGAGCCGACCCGGGGTGGCGGCACCAGCACACCCGGATGCAGCTCCGCGTCGAGCAACGGCAGGGCGAACCTGCCCGCCGGGGTCCGGATCGCGAGCCGCGCGCCCTCGACCACGATCCGGACCATCGGCACGTCCAGCGCCCGCAGGGTCTCCGCGAACGGCTTGGCCGGAACCAAGACCTTCCCCGGGCTGTGCACCGCCGCCTCGCACGACAGCCGCACTGCACGTTCGCGATCGCTGCCGGCCAGAACGACTCCGGAATCGGTCGTGGTCAGCAGCAGCCCGGCGAGCACCGGGTCGAGCATCCGGCCGGGCAGCAGCCGGACGGCCTCGGCCGCTGCGTTCGCCAGGTCTGCGGTTGTGGCGGTCAGATCCATGCTTCGCACCTTAGCGATGGGGTCCGACAATTTCGGGTTTTCCCAGCTAGGTTGGGGTTTGTGAGTACTCAGAGGATCAGCGGGCGGTTCGCGCCGGGGGTCGGTGACTGGCAGTACGTTCCCTTCGATGTGCCCGAGGGGACGCGCGAGATCGAGGTCGTCTACTCGTTCGACCGGCCCGAGGTGCCGCCTGGGGTCAAGGGGAACGCGCTGGACATCGGCGTCTTCGGGCCGGACCGGAGGTTCCGCGGCTGGTCCGGCGGGGCGCGCGACCGGTTTCGGATCAGCGCGACCGAGGCGACGCCCGGGTATCTGCCCGGCCCGATCGAGCCCGGCCGCTGGGAGGTGATCTTCGGCCCGTACACGGTTTCGCCACAGGGCATGGCCTATGACCTGGATATTACTGTCCACTTAGGACCAAACGGGCCCGCCTTCGAACCGCGGACAGCCCCCGAGACCGCGCCGGCCAGGGACCGCGGAGTGTCCTGGTACCGAGGTGACGGCCACCTGCACACGATCTACTCCGACGGCCGCCGCACGCCGCGGGAACTGGTGAAGGACGCCCAGGAAGCCGGCCTGGACTTCATCGTGTCGACCGAACACAACAGCCCGAGCGCACACCTGCAGTGGGGCCACCACGCCACCGACGACCTGCTGATCCTCAACGGCGAAGAGGTGACCACCAGGACCGGCCACTGGCCCGCGTGGAACCTCCCGGCGGGCACTTGGATCGACTGGCGCTACCGCGCGGACGACCCTCGTGAGCTGCAGAAGTTCGTGGACGAGGTGCATGAGGTGGGCGGTCTGGTGGTGGCCGCCCACCCGTTTGGGCCGTGCGTGGGCTGTTCCTGGGAGTTCGGCCTCGACCGGGTGGATCTTGTCGAGGTCTGGAACGGGCCGTGGACCCTTGACGACGAGGCAACGGTAATTGCCTGGGACAGCCTGTTGCGCGCGGGAACCTGGGTGCCTGCCGTTGGAAACAGCGACTCCCACACACCTAGCGACCGCGTCGGCCTGCCACAGAACGTGGTGTGGGCCGAGGGTCTGACGCCGCACCAGCTCATGGCCGGGTTCGTCCAGGGGCGCAACTGGATCGCCGAGTCAGCACAGGTGCAGCTGCAGTTCACGGCCACCGACGGCACTCACACGGCCGGTATCGGCGAGCGCCTGGAGACGGACGAGCCCGTGACCTTCGAGGTGAACGTCGAAGGCGCGCCGGATACGCACATCCGGATCCTCGACCAGGGCGGCCCGAAATGGGGCGGCTATGTGGAGAAGGACGGCGGCACCGCGACGTGGACCACGAGAAGCCGCTACAGCAGGTGGGTCCGTGTCGAGGTCAGGCGGGACCAACGGACCGATACCACGCCGGACACGATGGTCGCCCTGACTAATCCGATCTTCCTCGGAGCCGGCTGAGGATCTTGCTGGTCAACGCCACGACGTCGGCGTCCAGGGCCACGTCGACGACGCGTTCCCCGGGTGAGGCGGGCTTGCGGCGGTCGGCGATGGTCGCCCCGCTGCCCGGCCCGTCCGTGCAGTCGACCTCCAGGCGCAACGGTGTGGTCCGCAGGACTCCCGGTTCGATCGCCTCGGCGACCGCGATGGCGTCGTGCATCACGAAGTCGTCGCGGCCGACCTCCTCGAGGTAGAACGCGCGGTAGTGCGGGGTCATCGCGACGAGTTCCCGGCCCACCGGCGTGGTCGCGAGCTCGTTGAGCCACGGGTCGCCGACCGCGCACCGCATGGTGATGTCGACCGGCACCAGCGTGGCCGGGACGTCCTCTTCGACCAGGACGCGCCGGGCGGCCTCCGGGTCGACCCAGACGTTGAATTCAGCCGATGGGGTGATGTTGCCGCCCTCGATCCCGCCGCCCATGATCACCAGGCGGTCGATCTTGGACTTCACGGCAGGGTGCGCGGCCAGCAGCAGGGCGATGTTGGTCAACGGGCCGATCGCGACGATGGTGACCGGCTCGTCGGACGCCTCCAGCGTGTCCTTGAGCAGCGTCACCGCGTCGCGCTTGTCCACGGCTGCTGTGGATGCGGGGATCGCGTAGGCATGACCACCGAGTCCGTCGCTGCCGTGGGCGTCGTCGCCGCGCACCGGCCGCGAGAACGGCCGGTGCGCTCCGGCTGCGACGGGGACGTCCTCACGGCCGCAGAGCGCGAGGATGTTCAGCGCGTTGCGGGTCGTGTGCTCGATCCCGATGTTGCCCGCCACGGTCGTCACCGCGAGCAGGTCGACCTCCGGGCTCGCACAGGCCAGGGCGATCGCGAAGGCGTCGTCCACACCAGGGTCCGTGTCGATGATCAGGCGCCGCATGACTCTCCGTTTCAGCTGGCCAGGGCGTGGTCTTCGGCGCGCGCCAGTGACGGCACACCGCGCTTGATCGTGCCACGCCACAGGAAGACGGCGGTTGCGATGATGAGCCCGGCCACGGAAGCGGCCAGGAAGGACGCCCGCACGCTGACGTGGTCGACCAGGAAGCCGCTCAGCGACTGGCCGAACGCCAGGCCGAGGGTGATCGAGGTGATCACCCAGCCGAACGCCTCGGTGATCGTTCCCGGCGGGGCGACCTGTTCGAGCACGGTCGAGTGGGCGGTGGACTGCGGCGTGATCAACGCGCCCGCGATCAGCAGCGTCACGGTCAGGCCGATCAGCTCACCCGGGATCGCCGAGAACGCGACCAGCACAGCGAAGACGGCCAGCAGGAACGGCAGCCGCAGGTGCATGGCCCGTGGCCACGGGCGCATCCCGTAGAGCACGCCGAACGCCACCGAGCTCACCGACCAAGCGCTGATCATGAGGCCGC
>CBIMJO010000527.1:0-6791 GCA_966244135.1 uncultured Actinocrispum sp.
GAAGTAGAACCGGCGTGACTCCGCCTGCGAGGCCTGCACCGCCCGCAGCCAGTCGACCACGCTGGAGGCATCGTCGACAGCGACCCGGACGGGCAGTGTGTTGATGAAGATGCCGGTGATGTCGTCCACCCCGGGCAGATCAGCGGGACGGCCGGAGACCGTGGCACCGAAGCACACATCGCTGTGCCCGCTGTAGCGGGACAACAGCAACGCCCACATGCCCTGCACCACTGTGTTGACGGTCAGGCCATTGCCCTGAGCCATTTCCCGTAGGCGGCCGGTCTGCTCCGCGGCCAGCTCGAACGGCAGCCACTCCGACGAGCGGGTGGCGTACTGCTGGACCGGCGACCGGTCGTACGGCAGGGTCACCGGTGTGTCATAGCGCGCCAGAACACTTCCGCGGCGCCATGATCCTGCTCCGACAGCCATCGCAGATAGTCGCGGAACGGACGGCGGCTCGACGGCGTCGGCGGCCGCCCGTCGGTCAGCGCGGCATGCGCGTCGAACACATCCGACAGCACCTGGAAGACACTCCACCCGTCCAGCAGGACGTGGTGGAAGGTCCACACCACCTGGACCTCGGTGGCCGACAGCCGCGCCAGGACGAGCCTCATCAGCGGAACAGCCCGCAGATCCAGTCCCTCGGCCCGATCGGCGGCGAGAAGCTCCGTGAGCCTGCGCTGACGGTCCCGCTCCGTCGCGGAGTCCCAGTCGAGGAAGGTCACCGGGACCTGGGCCTCGGTGTGGACCAGTTGCAGTGGCTCCGCCACGCCCTCCCAGACCATGCCGCTGCGCAGCACCGGGGTGCTGTCCACGACGTGCTGGAACGCCCCGGCGAGCACATCCGGATCGGGTACGCCGTCGAGCACGAAGGTCGCCTGCTCGAAGTAGAGACCCTGGCCTTGCTGCGACACACCGTGGAACACCATGCCCGCCTGCATCGGCGTCAGCGGGTAGACGTCCTCGACCGAACGCCCATCCCCCGCCAGCCGGTCCACCCCGGCCTGGTCGAGCCCGGCCAGCGGGAAGTCCGACGGGGTCCGGCCGCCCGCACCCGGTTCGGCACAGTGCGCGATGATCTCCCGCAAGGCCGCGACGAGTTTCTCGGCGAGGACCCGGATCGTGCCCTCGTCGTGCACATCGGCCGAGTAGAACCAGGTGAATCCCAGCCGCTTGTCCTCGACACTGCCGACCACGTCGAGCAGGTGGCCGCGAACGGCCGCCGCGCTGATGTCCGACTGCAGGCCGCCCAGTACCTCGTGGAACAGCCCCTCCCCCAGGGTGGTCCAGCCGAACTGGCCGAGATAGTTGAAACTGACCGAGGACGACGAGCTCCCGACATCGCCGGTGAGGTAGCGCAGGGCGCCATAACCCAAGCCGCGCCGGGGAATCGACCTCAGCCCCTCCTTGACCGACTTCAGCGTCGCGCCCCAGTCGCCCGGACCGGCCGCCAGCGCCACCGGGAACATGCTCGTGAACCACCCCACCGTGCGGGACAGGTCCAGACCCAGGACCTCCTCGCGGCCATGTCCCTCGAGGTCCACCACGACCCGGTCCCGGCCTGCCCACTGTCCCAGCACCCGGCCCAACGCCGCCAGCAGCACGTCGTTGACCTGCGTCCGGTACACCCCGGGAACGTCCTGCAGCAACGCGCTGGTCTCGGCGGCCCCCAGCCCCACCGACACCGATCGGACGGACGACGCGGTGTTCTGTCCACTGTGGTCCACTGGCAGGCCGGGATCGCCCCGCACGGCGGCCCAGTACGCCACCTCGTCGTCGAACCCGCCATCGCGCGCGAACTCGCCGAGCCGCAGCGCCCAGTCGCGGAACGCGCTCGTCTTCGGCTCGACGTTCATCGCCGCACCATCCACCAGCCGCTGGTAGGTGACGTTGATGTCCTCAAGGAGGATCCGCCAGGACACGCCGTCCACTACCAGGTGGTGCACCGCCAGCAACAGGACCGGCCGCCGCGCACCACCGAAATCGAACAACGCCGCCCTGAGCAACGGCCCCGTACCGAGATCGAAGCCTGTGTGCACGTCAGCGGCGATCTCCCGCATCGCCGGCTCGCTGTCCACATCGGACAACTCGTGGACCTGGAGCAGATCGGCCGGCTCGATCGGGGCATTGTGTTGTCTCCAGTGTCCGTCGGCCAGGCCGAAACGCATCCGCAGCGCGTCATGGTGGGCGATCACCGCGGTCAGCGCACCACGGAGAGCGTCCTCGTCGGCCCCGCCGCTCAGTTCGATCAGCACGGACTGGTCGAAATGCTCCGCGTGGTCGGGATTGGTCTCGAAGTACCAGTGCTGGATCGGTGTCAACGGCACGTCGCCGGTCACCACGCCCTGGTCGATCCGCTCGGCGACGACCTCGCTGACACTGGCCGCCAGCACCGCGATGGTCGGGTAGCGGAACAGGTCCCGGGGTGTCATCCCGAACCCCGACTTCCGCGCCCGGGAGACGACCTGGATGCTCAGGATCGAGTCGCCGCCCAGCTCGAAGAAGTCGTCCTCGACCCCCACCTGCCGGACGCCCAGGACCTCCGTCCAGATCCGCGCCAGCTCGGTCTCGGCAGCGGTGCGCGGTGCCACGTGGTCGGCGAGCGAACTGTGGAAGTCCCTGGCGGCCAGGGCATTCCGGTCGAGTTTCCCGTTGCGCGTCAACGGCAGCTCGTCCAGCACCAGTACCGCGGAGGGGACCATGTAGTCGGGCAGCAGCACGGCCGCGTGCCGCCGCAGCTCCTCGACGTCGACACCGGCCTCGCTGTCCGGCACGACGTAGGCCACGAGTCGTTTGACCCCGGAGCGGTCCTGGCGCGCGACGACCACGGCCTTGCCGACACCGTCGTGCCCGATCAGCGCCGCCTCGATCTCGCCGAGCTCGATCCGGAACCCCCGGATCTTGACCTGGTCGTCGGCCCGCCCGACGAACTCCACCACCCCGTCGCCCGTCCACCGCGCGACGTCCCCGGTCCGGTACATCCGGCCACCGGGAGCACCGAACGGATCGGCGACGAAGGACTCCGCGGTCAGCCCGGGACGGCCGAGATATCCGCGCGCGACCCCGGCTCCGGCGATGTACAGCTCCCCGGGAGCGCCGACGGGGACCGGCCCCACGCCGCCGTCCAGGACATAGACCTGCTTGCCGTCCAAGGGACTTCCGATGGGCACGACGTCCGGCACCACGCTCGGCGACCGGTAGGCGGTCGCGAAGGTCGTCGTCTCCGTCGGACCGTAGCCATCGACGACGACCAGCCCCGGACACGCCTCCATCACCCGGCGCACCGCGCCCGCCGGCACGACGTCCCCGCCGGTCCACACCTCGGACACACCGGCCAGACTCGACGGATCATCCTGTGCCAGCACGGTGAACAACCCCGCCGTCAGCCACAGCGCCGTCACACCGTGCCGAGCGACCAGCGCACGCAACACGTCCGGATCGACGTCACCCGCCGGCGCCACCACGACCCGGCCACCGGCCAGCAGCGGAACCCACACCTCATAGGTCGAGGCATCGAATGCCGAGGCGGAATGCAGCAGCACCCGGTCATGCGCGCCACCTGCGAACCGCCCGTCGGCGGCCAGCGTGACAACATCGCGATGGCACACCGCCACACCCTTCGGCACTCCCGATGAGCCCGACGTGTACATCACGTACGCGAGACCATCCGGATCGATCCGGGTGTCCGGCGCCGCACTAGACTCCTCGTCGACGTCAGTGGCGAGAACGACAGATCCGTTGTGCGCCGATGACGCCGTCTCGTGCCAGGCCTGATCGGTGATCAGCACGGACACCCCGGCCTCGGCCAGGATCGCCCGCATCCGATCCACCGGGGCGCGCATGTCCACCGGCACATACGCTCCGCCGGCCTTGAGCACCGCCAGCTCGGCGACGACGAAGTCGGCCGACCGGTCCATCAGCAGGCCGACGCGCTGTTCGCTGTCGACCCCAAGTCGTTCGAGGCGATGGGCCAGCCGGTTCGACCAGGCGTCCAGCTCCGCGTAGGTCAAGGACAGGCCGTCCGACACCAGCGCGACCGCGTCCGGTGCGCCAGCCACCTGAGCGGCGAACCTCCCGGGAACGGTCGCCCGCACGACTGTGCGGACCGTTTCGTTCCATGCCAGCAACACCTGTATGCGCTCGGCCGGGGACACCGCGTGCAGTCCGCGCAGGGGCCGGCCGGCGTCCCTGGAGATGCTCGACAACAGGGCCTCGAGGTTGGCCGCCATCCGCTCGACCGTGACGGCGTGGAACAACTCCGGGTCGTAGTCAAGCCGGATGGACAGCGCGTCGCCGGGGCTCACCACGACCGTGAGGGGATAGTTGGTGGGCTCCACGTCCTGCGACTCGGCCAGACTGATTCCGTGTGCGGCAGCGGCATCCTGAACGAACGGGTAGTTCTCGAAGACCACGATGCTGTCGAAGAGGTTCGTGCCACACCAGGTCTGCAGCTGGGCGAGGGAGACGTACTCGAAGCGCCGCGATTCGGCCTGGTGGGCCTGCAGATCGCGGAGCCAGGGGACCAACCGCTCGGCGCCCCGCACATGCACCCGCGCCGGCACCGTGTTGATGAACAGGCCCACCATGGTCTCCACGCCGGGCAGTTCGGCCGGACGCCCGGCCACGGTCGTCCCGAACACCACATCCTGGTGACCGCTGTACGCGGACAGCAGCACGGCCCACGCGCCCTGAACCACAGTGTTCAAGGTCAGGCCATTTCGTTGCGCCGCCGTCCGCAGGCGCGCGGATTCCCCGACCGGCATGGTGATCCGGACGGTTCTGGAGGAGAGAGTCCGGTGCGCCTCGCCGCGCGGCCGGTCGTAGGGCAGCGGAGTGGTGGACTCGACATCGCCGAGCACCGCACGCCAGTGCACCTCAGCCTGAGCGACGTCCCGTTCGGACAGCCACTCGATGTAGTCACGGAACGGGCGCCGGGCGGGCAGTTCCAGCCGGCGGTCCTCGATGATCGCCGCGTACTGCTCACACACCTCCTGGAACACCTGGGCCGCACTCCACCCGTCGAGCAGGACATGGTGGAACGTCCAGATCAACAGGACCTCGTCGAGCGAGGTGGTGATCACGACGAGTCGCATCAGCGATGGTCCGGCAAGGTCGAGCCCGGCGGCCCGGTCGTCGGCGAGGAGCCGTGCCAGGCGGTCGTCCCGGCGCTCTCGCGTCCACTGTGTCCAGTCTTCGTAGCGGACCGGCAACACGACGTCCCGGCCCACGACCTGCAAGGGTTCGGCGAAACCGTCCCACACCACACTGCTGCGGAGCATCGGCGTGCGGTCGACGACGCGTTGCCAGGCGGTTCCCATCGCCACCGGGTCACCGACACCGGACAGGCGAAGGCGCACCTGGTTGAGATAGGCGCCCGAACTGGTGTCCACGAGGCTGTGGAACAGCATGCCGGCCTGCATCGACGTCAGGGGGTAGACGTCCTCGACGCGACCGCCGTCGCCCACCAGGAGATCCACAGTGGGCTGGTCGAGCCCGGCCAGCGGGAAGTCCGACGGCGTACGGCCGCCCGCACCCGGCTGGGCACAGTGCGCGATGATCTCGCGGAGTGCTCCGAGCAGGTCCTGGGCCAGCTGCCGGACCGTCGTCTCATGATGCAGGTTCGGTGAGTAGTACCAGGTGAACTCCAGTGCGCTGTGCTCGACCCGGCCGACCACGTCCAGCGCGTGGGGTCTGGCCGCCTGTGGGTTCGCGGCCCCGCCGACACCGCCCCGGACTTCGTGGAATAGCTCGCCGCCGGTGGTCCAGTCGAACTGGCCGAGGTAGTTGAAGCTGATCCACGGCAACGCCTCGGAGACCGACAGGGCTGTGCCCGTCAGATGACGCAGGGCGCCGTACCCCAGGCCGCGCCGGGGAACCAAGCGCAGTTGTTCCTTGACGGACTTCAGTGTCGCCGCCCAGTCCTCATCCTCGGACGTGACCAATGCCACCGGGAACATGGTCGTGAACCACCCGACCGTGCGGGACAGGTCGACGTCGTCGAACAATTCCTCCCGGCCGTGCCCTTCAAGGTCGACGAGCACCTGCCCACGGCCTGTCCACCGGGACAGCACCCTGCTCAGCGCGCTCAGCAGGACGTCGTTGACCTGTGTGCGGTACACCGCGGGGACGTCCCGCAGCAACGCCGTGGTCTCGTCGGTTCCCAGCCGCACCACCACTTCGCGCATCGACCCGATCGTGTTGGCGCCGTCACCGTCGACCGGCAACGCCTCGTCGTCGGTGGTCACCGTCGCCCAGTGCGCCAGCTCGTCGGCGAATCCACCACTGAGCGCGTGACTGTTCAGTCGCACTGCCCAGTCGCGGAACGATGTCGTTTTCGGCTGCAGGGCTACATTCCGGTAGGCGGCTTCGAGGTCCTCCAGCAGGATCCGCCACGACACGCCGTCCACCACGAGGTGGTGCACCACGAGCAACAGCAGCGGACGCCGATCAGGGCCGAGATCGAACAGCACCGCCTTGACCAGCGGTCCCTGGCCCAGGTCGAGACTCGCGTGGACCTCGTCGATCAACGCCCGCAGCTGCGCATCGTCCACAACGGACACCTCGTGGACCTGTAGGACGACGTCCGGTTCAAACGGTGCGTTGCGCTGTGTCCACTGACCGTCGACGTCATCGAACCGCATCCGCAACGCGTCGTGATGGGCGATCACAGCGGCCAGAGCGCTCCGAAGGGCGACGGGATCGGTGGCGTGGCCGAGTTCGGCCAGCACCGACTGGTTGAAATGCTCGGGGTGCACGGTCTGGGTCGCGAAGAACCAGTGCTGGATCGGGGT
>CBIMJO010000528.1:0-6786 GCA_966244135.1 uncultured Actinocrispum sp.
TACGTGAACGAGCGGCCGATCGCGGTCTTCGAGGGCGTCGAGAGCCCGCTGCGCGGCGCCCGGCCGGGCGAGGTCGACCTGGTGGTGGTGCGCGAGAACGTCGAGGGTGAGTACAGCGAGATCGGCGGCCGGATGAACCGCGGTTTCCCCGAGGAGATGGCCGTGCAGGAGGCCGTCTTCACCCGCGCGGGTGTCACCCGGGTGGTTGATTTCGCGTTCACGCTGGCCCGGAGAAGACGCGGGTACCTGACCTCCGCGACCAAGTCCAACGGCATCGTGCACACCCTCCCGTTCTGGGACGAGATCGTCGCCGAACGCGCGCGGGAACACCCGGATGTCCGGTGGGACCAGGAGCACATCGACGCGCTGTCCGCCAAGCTCGTGCTCGGCCCGGGCCGGTTCGACGTGATCGTCGGGTCGAACCTGTTCGGCGACATCCTCAGCGACCTGGCCGCCGCGGTCGCGGGCAGCATCGGCATCGCCCCGGCCGCGAACCTCAACCCCGAGCGGGACTTCCCGTCGATGTTCGAGCCGGTGCACGGGTCCGCGCCGGACATCGCCGGGCGCGGCGTGGCCAACCCGGTCGGCGCGATCTGGACCGCCGCGATGATGCTCGACCACCTCGGTTACGTCGAGGCCGCGGCCGACATCGAGGACGCCATCGCCACCATCTTCGCCAAGACCCCGCTGCGCACCCCGGATCTCGGCGGCACGGCGACCACCGAGGAGTTCACCAAGGCGTTCCTGGACGTGCTGGCGTGAAAGGCTTCACCTACCGGCAGATCGACGCCGACGGCGTGCGGATCAACGCCGCCGTCGGCGGTTCGGGCCCGCCTTTGCTGCTGTTGCACGGGTATCCGCAGACCCACATGATCTGGCACCACGTGGCTCCGGTGCTGGCGTCTTCTTTCACCGTGGTCGCAACGGACCTGCGTGGCTACGGGGACAGCGCCAAGCCCGCCCCGAGCGAGTCCAATGTGGAGTACTCGAAGCGCGCGATGGCTCGGGACCAGGTGCTGGTCATGCGGGAGCTGGGGTTCTCGCGGTTCAAGGTCGCCGGGCACGACCGCGGCGGCCGGGTCGCGCACCGGATGGCGCTTGACCACGCGGACGCCGTGGAAGCACTGGCAGTACTGTACATCGTGCCGACCCGGTATGTCTTCCAGCACGCGGACAAGGAGTTCGGGCTCGGCTACTACCACTGGTTCTTCCTGGCCGCCCCCAACGGGATCCCGGAGCGGCTGATCGGCGGCGACCCGGAGTTCTGGATCCGCGCCCGGATGACCGCGCGCCACAACGGCGGGCAGGCCTTCGATCCGCACGCGATGGCCGAGTACGTCCGGTGCTTCGCCGACCCGGCCGCGATCGCCGCCTCCTGCGCCGACTACCGCGCGGCCGCCACGATCGACCTCGACCACGACGACCAGGACTTCGGCACCCCGGTCGGCTGCCCGATGCTCGCCCTCTGGGGAGCGCACGGTTTCGTCGGCCAGAACTACGACGTGCCGAAGGCGTGGAGCGAGTACGCCACCGATGTCCGGGGCGGGTCCCTCCCGTGCAACCACTACCTCCCCGAGGAAGCCCCGGCCGAGACGGCCGCCGCCCTCACCCCCTTCTTCATGACATGAGCGGGTGAGGCGCCGGTCATTTGTTTGGCACGCGAACAAACTCTAGGCTTCGGGCCGGTCCAGAACGCGGAGCCAGGAGCCGTCCGGTTGACGGCGGGCGACCTGGACGCGGCCGCCGGTGCCGTCGAGCGGGTGGGTGCCGGTCAACGCGAGGTCGCCGGAGATCAGGGTGGGCAAGGGCTCCTCCACTGTGAACTCCGGACGGGCCGCCACCAGCTGTTCCAGGGCTTTCCGGATGGCCGCCCGGCCGACGGTGTGGTTGCCCAGCGGGAAGTCCAACACCGCGTCCGGCTCGTACAGCAGGGACATGCCCTCGGCGTCGCCCTCGTTGCCCCGCGCGACGAACAGGCGGGCGAGGTCTTCCGGCGTCTTCGCGGTCTCTCGTGTCATACCACCAGCCTGCGCCGCGACCAGTGAGAAGTCCAAGATCTGGATGCGATGCCAGCTAGAATCATCGCTTATGGAACTCCGTCAGCTCGCGTACTTCGTCGCGGTCGTCGAAGAAGCCAACTTCACCAGGGCGGCCGCGCGGATGCACGTCGCCCAGCCGGGCGTGAGCGCGCAGATTCGGTTGCTGGAGAAGGAGTTCGGGCAGGAGCTGCTCGACCGCTCCGGCCGTGCGGTCCGGCTCACCGAGATGGGCGCCGCCGTGCTGCCGTTCGCGAAGGCCGCCCTCAGCGCGGTGGAAGGCGCGCGGCTGGCGGTGGACGAGCTGACCGGGCTCATCCGCGGCCACGTGGCGATCGGCATGGTGACCTCGCACAACTTCGACATCCCGGGCCTGCTCGCCGGGTTCCACGACGACCACCCGAACGTCGAGATCACGCTCACCGAGGGCAACTCCGACCAGCTCATCGACGGCCTGCACAACGGCGGGATCGACGTCGCGATCGTCGGCCTGGCCACCGATCCACCGCCCGGCATCGCCACTCAGATCCTTGCCAACGAACCCATCGACGCCGCGGTCGGCAAAGCAGACCCGTTGAGCAGCAAGAAAAGCCTGCCCATCGAGGCCCTCAGGGACACCCCGCTGATCTGTCTCCCCAGAGGAACTGGTGTCCGCACGAGCCTGGAAAACGCATGCGCCGCAGCAGGTTTCCGGCCGCACGTGGCGTTCGAGGCCGGCACACCACAGATCCTGGCCGAACTCGCCGAACGCGGACTGGGGATGGCCGTGCTGCCGAGGTCGTTGGTGCGCAACCGGCCCGGCCTGCACGGACTCGCGGTCAAGGAGCTCCGCGGCTGCCTGGCGCTCGCCTGGCGGGACCACGCGCCGGTCAGCCCGGCCGCGCGGGCGCTGGTCGCCCGGGCCAGGCGAGTCTTGCCGGAAGTGGTCTAGTCCGCCTATCCTTTTGTTTGCCGCCACAACAAATCGCGTCCTGGGCGCGATGCCATGCCCAAGGGTGGCTTCGCGAGCCAGAGCGCCGCCGGTACGCGAAGTGAGGTGACAACGATGTCGAACCGCTTCTCCCGCCTCGTGCTCATTACCGCCCTAGCTGCGGCGATGGTGCCCGTGGTGGCAACCCCTGCGAGTAGCGCTTCGGATGTCGGCATCCTGGCGACCACGTTCGCCGACGAGTTCAACGGTCCCGCCGGAAGCCCGGTCGACACGAGCAAGTGGCGTTTCGAGACCGGGAACAACAACGGGAACAACCACGAGTACCAGTACTACACGAACCGGACGCAGAACGCCGCGATGGACGGTCAGGGCCACCTGGTCATCACCGCCCGCCGGGAGAACCCGGGCAACTTCAGCTGCTGGTACGGCCGGTGCCAGTACACCTCCGCCCGGATCAACACCTCGGGCAAGTTCAGCCAGGTCTACGGCCACTACGAGATCCGGATGAAGATGTCGCACGGCCAGGGCATGTGGCCGGCGTTCTGGATGCTGGGCACGACCGGCGGCGGCTGGCCGAACAACGGCGAGATCGACGTCATGGAGAACATCGGCCGCGAGCCGAACACCGTGCACGGCACCATCCACGGTCCGGGCTACTCGGGTGCCGGCGGGATCGGCGCGGCCTTCAACGGCCCGCGGTTCGCCGACGGCTTCCACACGTTCCGCCTCGACTGGTCGGCCAACAAGCTGGTCTGGTCGGTGGACGGGAAGGTCTACCAGACCCGTACGCCAGCGGACCTCAACGGCAAGCAGTGGGTCTACAACAACCGCGCGTTCTTCATCATCCTCAACCTCGCCGTCGGCGGGGACTGGCCGGGCGCGCCGAACAGCGGCACCCCGATGCCGAACACCATCGTGGTGGACTACGTCCGGGTCACCACTCTCTGAGAAACCCGTGTCCCGGCGGCAATGAGGCCGCCGGGACACGCCCTTTCGGGCAGCGCGAGCGGCCGAACGGTCGGCTACAACCCGCTCACAACATCTGGTTGTTAGAACTCCGGTCATGCGCTACCGGGAAATGCTCACCATCTCCATCGCACTGGACCGCGCCGGTGCCCGGTCCCTGCACGAGCAGCTGGCCGACCAGATCTCCGCGGCGATCGACTCGGGCACGCTCGCGCGGGATGCCCGGATGCCGTCGACGAGGACCCTGGCGACGCTGTTCGGCGTCTCGCGCGGAGTGACCTCCGCCGCCTACGACCTGTTGACCGAGCGTGGGTACGTGCACGCGCGGTCCGGCTCGGGCACGTACGTGCTCGGGCGCAAGCGACCCTCGATGGCGCAGGTGCGCGACGAGGAGAAGATCATCGACATGCGCCCCGGCCTGCCGAGCATCGAGGCACTGCCGATCAAGGCCTGGCGCGCGGCGTGGCGCCAGGCCAGCTACCAGGCGCCGCCGGTGAGCGGGCCGCCGCTGCTGGGCCTGCCCCAGCTGCGGTCGGCGATCACCGCGCACCTGCAGAACACGCGCGGGCTCGTCGCCCCGGAACACCAGGTCGTCGTCACGAGCGGCCTGACCGACGGGCTGCGGATGGTGCTCGACGCCATCGCCAGCCCCCGGGTCGCCATGGAGCACCCGGCCCCGCCGAGCCTCTGGCGCGCGCCGCGCAACACGCCGATCCCGTTGCAGGGCAACGAGATCCCGGCCGCGTGCGGGGCGATCGTGGTCAGCCCGGACGGGCACTCGGCGACCGGGCAGATCATGCCCGCCGACCGCCGCCGCGAGCTGGCCGGCTGGGCCGAGGCGACCGGCGGCCGCGTGGTCGAGGTGATCTGGGACAACATCGTCCGCGCGGACGCGAACCGGTTGCCGCGCCTGGTGACCATCTCGCCGGGAACGTGCGTCGTCGGCAGCTTCGCCGACCTGCTCACCCCGGCCGTGCAGCTCGGTTATGTGTTGCTGCCGCGGGAACTGACCACACGGATCAGCCACCTGAACCGGCCGTCCTACATCATGCAGGCCGCGGCCGCCCAGCTGATCACGACCGGTGTGGCGACCCGGCTGACGCACCGGATCGGCCAGCTGCGCGCCCGTAAACGCGGCATCGTCGACTCCTACCTGACCACGATGGACGCAGCGGGCGGCAACGCGTTGCTCCGGATGGGACCCGGCAAGCAGGCGTCCGAGGTGGCCGCGGCGTTGCTCCGCCGCGGGGTGCGCACGGAAACGCTTGCGCCGTACCACTTCTCGTCGTCACGCGTGCCGCAGGCGCTGTTGCTCGGCTACGGCCACCTGCCGGACCCGTTGCTGCGCCAGGCCTTGTCCGTGATCATGGCAAGTGGCCTACTGTGAGACGAACGACTCCTTCGGGGTGCCGAGGAACACCTTGGGACCGTTGATCCGGCCGCCCGCGATCGTCAGGGTGTCCGAGGTGCCGACGATCGCGGCCGGTCCGCGCACGGTCGTGTTCAGCAGCTCGACCGTGCTGGCCATGACCGAGCTGACCGGGCCGTCGATGGTCGCGTTGGTGGCGACCAGCGAGGCGCCGGGCAGCACGGTCACCGGCCCGGTGACCTCGGCGTTGTCCAGGCAGGTCACGCCGTTGGGCACCACGAGCGGGCCGAGGTGCGTGCCGGTGACGGTCGTCGTGCAGGCGGGCGCCGGCTTGAGCAAGGTGACCGCGAACTTCCCGGCCGGGCTGATGTTCCCGCTCGGGTCGACCGCGCGGTACTCGATGGTGTGCCGGCCATAACCGGACGGGGGAGTGTCCCAAGGGGACAGTCGTGGCTCGCCGAGCTTGCCGTACACCAGGTTGTCGATGACTGTGCCGTCGGCGGTGAACCGGTACGGCGCGTTCGCATCGGTCGGCCAGCCGAAGTAGTTGAACCAGCCGTCGCCGTCGGTCTGGAACTCGGTGATGGTGTAGCCGGGCGTGTCGTCGGTCGCGGTCAGCTTCATGGTGAACGGCGCGTTGAAGATGTACTCGGTCGGCTGTCCCGGCTTCACGACCGTCGAAACCGGCTGGGACAGCTGGAAGGCGGGCGCCGGGGCGCCGGCGTCCACCTGCCAGGTCAGCGTCTTGCCGGGGACGGACGCGGTGAGGGTGTGCGTTCCGGTGAGCTGCAACGGTTTCAGGTCGAGATCCGGACCGGTCCCGGCGAGCGTGGTCCCGTCGAGCCGCCACGTGACGGGGACGAGCTTGTCGACCGGGTGCGTTGTTTCCGCGTACACAACGTCTTTGCCGCCGACCGGGTGATCGGTCGGGGTCGATTCGGTGAAGGTGACCGCGGTCGGCGGGCGGGGTGTGGTGATGGACGCGTCCACGGTCCAGGTCCGGGTCTTGGTCAGCGACTGGCGGACTGCGGGGTCGCGCACGAAGTCGGTGGGGTCGGTGACGGTCGCGGTGAGGGTGTGCCGGCCGGTCAGGTGTAACGCGGCCAGGTCGATGCTTCTGGCGCCCTGCAACGGGTTCCCGTCCAGCTGCCAGGTGACGGCCAGGGCGTGCGAGGTGGGGTGCAGGGTGCCGATCCAGACCACCCGGTCGGCGCCGATCGTGCCCGCGGGTGTGCCGTCCTGCAGGATGTTCGTTTTGCCGGATATGCGCTGGGTCATCCGTTCCCGGGCTATCTGGTCGAAGTAATAGCCCAGGGTCTTCATCATCGAGTGCTTGCTCGGCCGCCAGACGCCGGAGCCGCTGTAGAGACCGCCCTCGTACCGGCCGATCGGCCCGCCGGACAGGCTCTGCTCGCCCAGCCAGCGCCACCATTTCTTTTGCTGCGCGGTCATTTGCTGGGTGGTCAGCAGGGTGTGGTGGATCG
>CBIMJO010000529.1:0-6784 GCA_966244135.1 uncultured Actinocrispum sp.
ACACCGGCTCGGCGGCCACGAATCCCCGCACCGAGACCGGACCACACATCGGGTGCCCCCACTGCGCCGTCGGGACGCAAAGGGCATGGCACTCGGAGATCGGCTTACCGAGAAGCTGCACGAGCGCGACGCACGCAGGATGCGCATGCAGCGGTGACCGCTCAGCGGCATAGTGGATGTTCGCATCTGCTTGCCGTAGGCGGACTTGGGCACCTTCGTCGGCGATGACACGATGTAGCTGGGAAACTTCCCGCCCTTCTCCACCCGGCCCGCGTCCCCGCGCCTGACGCCGTGACACCTCGAACAGGTCGCGGTGCACCACCGGCTTCTACCGCCAGGGCGCCGCGGCCGCGTTCGCCGCGGTGACCCCGCAGAGCGCCGTTCCTGACGTGGTTCCGTTCCTGGTAACCGCAAGCGCCCACCCCGATCCGTTCGGGGTGGGCGCTTGCGGGTTGGTTCGGCTACTGGCCCAGTTCGGTCCAGCCGCCCTGCAGGTCACCGTCCTTGCACCAGATTCGTCCATTTTGGACAATGGCGACCCTGTTGCCGGCGAGCCCGAACGCCGTGGTCAGATCGGACTGGGCGAACCAGCCGGTGTTCGCCGCGCTGTCGTCCTTCACCTGGACGACGCCGTCCGCCAGCAGGACTCCGACGCGTGCGCCGTCGATGTCGAACTTGGTCACCGCGCCGAACCGCGGGTCCCACTGGGTGCTCCAACCGCCGAAGAGGTCACCCTGCTTGAGCAGTGCGAATCCGTCCCGCAGCACGGCGATCCGGGTCCCGGACAGGTCGAACGCCGTGACGCGATCCGCCTGGTCGGTCCACGCCGGGTGGGTGAGGTCGTCCTTCAGGCGCAGGTGCTGATCGGCCGTCAGGACGCCAACGCGCGCGCCGTCGATGCCGATCGCCGTGACCGCGCCGAACTGGGCGTCCCACTGGGTCGTCCAGCCTCCCTGGAGATCGCCTTCCTTAAGGTACGCCGTTCCGCCGCGCAGGACTGCGATCCGGGCACCGGACAGGGCGAAGTCGGTGACGCCGTCGGATTCGCGGACCCAGCCGAGGCTCGGCACGGAGTCGTCCTTGACCCACAAGTCGCCGTTGGCCAGCAGGACGCCGATGCGGGCACCGTCGGCGCGCAGCTTCGTCACGGCGCCGGAGCGGGCGTCCCACTGCAGGGACCAGAACCCGTCGTTCACGTTGTTCAGCAGATACGCGGAGCCGTTCTGTAGCCGAGTGATCCGGCCACCGCTCAGCGAAACATCGGTGACGCGGGTGATCCGCTCGACCCAGCCGGCCACGTCGTCGGTGCGGACGGCGGTGCTGCCCTGCCGGGTTTCCGTTTCGCCGAGGCAGCCATGCTGCCACGACGTGCTGCTGATGCCTGCCAGCTCGATCCGGCCGCCGCTCTCACGCAGTGCCGGGCCACCGGCGTCGCCCTTGCAGGTGTCGGTTCCGCCGTCGCCGGTGAGCGCCGTCGTGGTGGCGGTCGCGGACGTCACCGTGAAGGTACCTGTGTGCAGTTTGTTCGGCACCCACTCGGTTCCGGTCCGCCCGTAACCCGCGACGCGTAGCTTCTCGCCGGGTGTCGGCGCGGTGGTGGCCAGCGTGACCGGAGCGACGTCGGTGACGGCGTTGGCGAGCTTGGCGAGCGCAAGGTTGCGGTCACCACGCGCCACGACCGCGGAGACCGTGGTTTCGTGCCCAGTGGTGCCGCTCAGGTCAGTGCGGCCGACGATCGCCGTAGTAGCTGTAGCCGGCGCGCCGCCGTCGGGCGTGCCAGGAAAGCAGCTCGCCGTGGTGAGCACCCAGTTCGGTGCGACGAGCACACCGCTGCAGGCCCGGCTGCTCGCGGTGAGCTTCGCGGTGAAGGCGTATGCGCCGTCAGTCGCGGGTGTGCCGCCGGAGAGGGCTTGCACTGGAGCGGCGGCGATGAGGCCGCCGAGGACTACCGTGCTGACAAGCAGCACGGGTCTGACATAACGCATCCATCCCCCTGGAATCCCGATGCCGGTTCCGACCGGCAGGACCATCCTGGCCCACCCGGAGTCGGTATCTGAATGTGATGCTGCTCTCTGCGACGAACTGCGGTCGCACGGACATCGGGCACGGCAGCGCTTGCCGCCTCGGCAGCGACCTCCAGCAGAACGACCTTCAGCGATACGTGCACAGGCGCGAAGACCGGTAGCCGGACCACGATCTCCGGCACCGCTTCGTGGATATCCGCAGTGAACCCCGGCACGGCGGAGCCGCAAGTGCGCCCGGCCGCATGAGCCGAGGGGCGGTTGCACCGGCAGGTATCAGGGCTTGTTGTTGGGGCCCGGCGGGTAGGGCGGCATCGTCCGCTCGCGACGCCGCCGGCGGCGGCGGACGATCACCGTGGCGATCAGACCGCCGACAGCCAAGAAGCCGACGAGGACCCACGCGACGACGGCGCCCGAGCTCGACCCACCGGCAGGTTGGACTTTGCGGGGACCGTATGCCTTAAGCAGTTCGTCGTCGGTCGGTTGGTTGATGTTGTAGGCGTCGACAGACATCGTGTCGAAGCCGTTGGTGGTGCCGTGCTTGACGGAGACCCTGGTATAGCCGTTGTCCTCCACGCGGGACACGAGTTTGGACAACTCGACGAGCGCAGCGCACCCTGCAACCACCAGGACGCACAGCAGCACGCCCCACAGGCGCACACACCGCGTTGCGGGAGGTGGCCCCGGCCTTGACGGGGACAACCTGGTTCATCGAGGGCGATGTCGCCGACTGCTTCGGGAGCTTCGATCACGAGATCATGTCCACGGCCCGGCGCGGACAAAGTGGACGGTCCGTGAAATCGCCGTGAAAGACACCACTGGTTGACTGGGGCCGCCGACGTAGCCGGGGAGGGTGTTCGATGTCCCGCATTCTGCGTGTAGTTCTGGTACTCGTACTGTTGGGCGTCGCCGTGGCCGTGGTGCCGCGCGGTGCGTTCGCGGACGTGCCGCCCTGCTCCCCGAGGCTGATCATCGGGGCCCGCGGCAGCGGCGAGCACCAGGACGTGGCGGACCGCAAGGAGGACAGGGTCGGCCAGTACGCCCAGCGCGCCCTGAACCTGCTGCCCGCGGACACGACGTACTACGCCCTGCCGTACCGGGCGATCGAGATGGACGCGTGGACCTTGTGGTCCGGCAACTTCCGGGACTCCTACCAGGCCGGCGCCGATCTGCTCTACAACCTGGTCCGCGACCGCATCGCCCGCTGCCCGGGCATCCAGATCGGCCTGATCGGCTACTCCCAGGGCTCCATGGTCGTGCACACCGCGCTGGAACAGCTGTCCGCCGGGCAGCGCGCGTCGGTGCGGTCGGTGTTGTTGCTGGCTAACCCGTTCAGCGTCGGAGCGAGCTCCTACAGCGTGTACTTCGACGTGCTGAGCGGGTCGATCTGGCCGGTGCAGCAGGGCAACGGCGGCGTTCTCGGCCGGGGGAGCCTGCCCGGCGACATCCAGAGCCGCAGCACCGAGCTGTGCCTGACCGGTGACCCGGTCTGCGACAACACCTCCACCCTGAGCGACGCCTTGTGGAATCCGGTGCTGGGCGCGGTGCTCGGCGCCGACTACGCCTTCCACGCGGCGATGCACGGCCGGTACGCCGACCAGTGGGGGCCACTCGACCAGCGCAGGGCGTTCGGGGCGTTGTTCGCGAGCCGGCTGGGGATCCAGGGCAGCCCGCCCGGCGGCCCGGTGCCGCCGGTCGAGCCGCCGCCGCCCGCGGAGAAGCCGTGCCCGCAGGTGTCGTCGCTGGCCGAGGTGCCCAACGGCGCGGTGGTCCAGACCTGCGACACCGGCCGGGTGTACAAGATGGTCGGCGGCGCTCCACTGTGGATGACCACCTGCGCGGGCGGGCTCTGCCCGGGCACCGCGGTCAAGGTGACCCAGGGGATCGTGAACGCGGGCCGCGCCTACCCGTGGGACGGGGCGACGATCATCGACGAGGCCGGCGGGATCTTCAAGTTCGTCGGCGGCGCCCCGATTCACCTGGCCAGTTGCAACGTCGGCTGCGGCAGCCCGATCCCGGTCCCGGCCGGCACGATCCGGCTCACCGACCCGGGCAACCACATGCGGCAGAACCCGGCCGACGGCGCCACCGCGATCGACGACGCTGGCGCGATCTTCAAGTTCGCCGGCGGTGCGCCCATCCACCTCGCGACCTGTGACCCCGGCTGCGGCCGCCCGGTGCCGATCAACGCCTGGAGTGTCGGCGCGCTCGACCACATGAACCCGTTCCCGGCGGACAACGCGACGATCATCGACGAGCAGGGCGGGATCTTCAAGTTCGCCGGCGGCGCCCCGATTCACCTGGCCACGTGCACGGTCGGCTGCGGGAACCCCGTGCCGATCACAACATGGAGCATCTACGCGCTGGAGCACATGCGCCCGTTCCCGGCCGACGGGGCCACCATCCGGGACGAGGCGGGCGGGATCTTCAAGTTCGTCGGCGGCGCGCCGATCCATCTCGCCAACTGTGCGGTCGGCTGTGGCAACGCGGTCCAGGTCAACACCGCGTCGGTCGCATCGCTGGACCATATGTACCCGGTGCCCGCGGACTCGGCGACCGCCATCGACGAGGCGGGCGGGATCTTCAAGTTCGTCGGCGGCGCGCCGGTGCACCTCGCCAGCTGCGCGGTCGGCTGCGGGAATCCCGTGCCGATCAACGGGACGTCGATCATGGCGCTGGACCACATGCGGCCGGCGCCCCGGGACGGCGTGACCATCCGCACCGAGATCGGTGACATCTTCAAGTTCGTCGGCGGCGCGCCGATCCGGCTCAACTCGTGCAACGTCAACTGCGGCAACCAGGTACAGATCAGCGGAGCCAGCATCGCGGCGCTCGACCACATGCGGCCCAACCCGTACGACGGCGCCACCGCGGTCACCGAGGGCCAGATGTACAAGTTCGTCGGCGGCGCCCCGCTGAAGCTGTCGAGCTGCAACGTCGGCTGCGGCGCGCCGGCGATGATCAACCAGTGGAGCGTGGACGTCCGCGAGCACATGAACCAGGAGCCGCCGGATCGCACGGTGATGACCGTCGAGGACGGCCGTCAGTACACAATGGAGCAGCACGTGGCCACGCTCGTCGGGTTCTGCGGCGACCAGCGGGGCTGCGGCTCGCAGGTGGTCAACCGGACGTCACTGGACGACCTGGCCGTCCCGGTGACGGCCGGGCAGGCGTGGGCGGACTTCGACGGTGACGGCAAGGCCGACTACTGCAGGCGGGTCGGGATCACGAACGGGACCGACAGCCGCGTCGCCTGCACCCTGTCCACCGGCAACGGCTTCGGCACCACGATCACCTCCGCCGTGACCGACTGGGGTTATCCGGACGGCAGGGCCTGGGTGGACTTCAACGGTGACGGGAAGGCCGACTACTGCAGGCGGGCCGGGATCACGAACGGCACGGACAGCCGGGTGGTCTGTACCTTGTCCGCGGGCGGCGCGTTCGGCGCGAGCATCACTTCGCCCGTGACGGACTGGGGGTACGCGGCCGGGCGCGCCTGGGTGGACGCGAACGGCGACGGCAAAGCGGATTTCTGCCGGGTGGTGGGCGTGACGAACGGCACGGACAGCCGGGTCGCCTGCACGTTGTCCGCCGGTGGGGCGTTCGGTGCGACCATCACCTCGCCGGTGATCGACTGGGGTTTCCCGGAGGGACGGATCTGGGCGGACTTCAACGGTGACGGGAAAGCCGATTTCTGCCGCCGCTCCGGTGGTCCGGTCAACGGGACCGACAGCCGGGTGGTGTGCACGCTGTCGACCGGCGGCGGGTTCGGGGCCTCGGTCGGCTCGGACCTGCTGGACTGGGGGTACGCGGCCGGCTGGGACTGGAAGGACATGAACGGAGACGGCAAGGCGGACTACTGCCGGGTGGTCGGCATGACGAACGGTGCGAACAGCCGGGTCGCCTGCACGCTGTCCACAGGCACCGCGTTCGGCACCACCATCACGTCGGACGTGATCGACTGGGGCTACCCCGACGGCCGCGCGTGGGCCGATGCCGACGGTGACGGCAAAGCCGACTTCTGCCGCCGGGTCGGCGTCACCAACGGAACCGACAGCCGGGTCAGCTGCACCCTGTCCGCCGGTGGGGCGTTCGGTCAGACCATCGCGTCGCCCGTCGTCGACTGGGGCTATGTGGACGGTCGCGGCTGGCGGGACGCGGACGGTGACGGCAAGGCGGACTTCTGCCGCAAGGTCGGGATCACCAACGGAACCGACAGCCGGGTCAGCTGCACCCTGTCGACCGGCAACGGTTTCGGCCAGACGTTCCCGTCCGCCGTCATCGACTGGGGTTATGCCGAGTACTGAGATCAGGTCTCGGGTTGAAACGCACCTGGATGACTTTTGGAACATCCCCGTATCCGGCGGATGGTGACCCGCGACTTTTGTCGTACAGCAGGAGACCGGCTCATTTCGGGCGGGGTCTGTTCAGCTCGATCAGCGGCTACTACTACAGCGGCACGCGCGGCGTGTTCGTCGGAAGCCTTTGCGAGGTAGGCGTTTCCTGCTCTCCTACCACGGGTACACCAGGCGTGACGATTATGCCAGCAGGTTCGCCGGGGTCGCCGCGATCGTGGTGACGTTGTTCCCGACGACGCCGGGGAATTACGACGAGACCGACCGGGTCATCGCCATTGTGCATGTCGCGGTCGCGGATCGCTTCTACATCCTCTGTGGGCTGCTCACCGTAGCCGCGATGGTTCTCGCCGGGGGTCACCGGGCTGTACGGGTCCGCCAGTCTCGGTGTCCCGAACCCGGTGCTGT
>CBIMJO010000530.1:0-6778 GCA_966244135.1 uncultured Actinocrispum sp.
GTTTCTACACCGAAGTGGTTGGCTTCGAGATCATCGGTGAGCAGCCGGCTACCACCACGTGGCGCTGAACACCTGAGGTCAGCGCCGGTGTCGCGCAGCGGGTGGCCACGACCGGCTTGGGGCAGGTGTCGATCGGGCTGCCTGGCGGGCAAGCGAGCGAGGCGTTCCGATCGGCTGGTGCGGGCGGGCTTGGTGGTCCGTGACTACGGCCGGACGCTGTGTTTCGGCAACCGGCCGGCAGTTAGTTGTTTCCTGAGGCGGGGACGGGGGCTGAGCATCGTTCGACGTCGGTGTTGATTTTGGGCGCCTGCCGCTGTTCGGGCAGCCGCCTCAGGCTGTCGAGAACTCGTTGCATCAGCTGGACATCGGGCGGCTGGAAGGTGAGGCCTGCCAGCGGTGAAGGCTGCTCGTCGGGCAGTGTGCCGCTGGTGGGCAAGTAGACGGTGGGCGCGATGAGGGAGCGTTGCTGGGAACGGTCCCGGAAGATCCGCCGGCGGATGCTGTGCACCGAGCGCCCGCTGACCGGGACCTTGCTGCGCCGCCGTTTACCAGCCGGCCGGCGGATCACGAATAGCGCGCCCAGGGCAAGCAGGACCAACACGGCAGGCAAGATGATCTGCCAGTGCCCGAGGCTCATCCGTGACTCCCGCCGTCGGCCGGTAGCTGCTCTCTTTCTGCACACGAAGGCGTCGGACGATCGGTTCATCGGGATCTCACATGGTGGCGGGGAGTCCTTGGTATACATGGCTGTGCGTGCGGATTTCTGGTCAGGATGGCCCGACCACCGCTCACCCGGGTGTCCTCTGTGGCGCTACGTTACGTGCCGGTAACGCCTCGCCAGAGCTATCTTTCCACTAAGGACGGGGCGGCGCAGCGACCATTGTGGTCAACTCGCCAGTTCGCCGGTGACCCGCGCATCGACCTGAAGTTGTTGTGCCAGGCGCTGGCAGCCGGTGGCTGAGTCCCGCGTCTGGTCTGCGGCCGGATGAGTCATCACTCGTCGGAGGGCGGGTGCGGCGGCGGGATGCCGGTGGGACGGCAGACCTGGATCACGCGCTGGGCGAACCGGTGGATCCGGGCAGCCACCTGCTCCGCGTCGCGGGACTGGCGCGCCTGCTCATCGCCCTCGGCCATCGGGGTCAGCCTTTCGTGTCGGTGACAGTCGCTATGACCTCGTGGACCTGCGGAACGTGACAGTGTCACGTTCTGGCGGGCCGCTCGCTCCAAAGGGCGCTGAAGCCGGTGAGTGAGGACATGCGGAAGGGCACTATGAACATCGGCCGGAGGTGGTGCCCGAGCCGCTCGTCATTGACGTCCACCGGGTGCTCGGTGGGATCTGCGTGGTCGGCGGCCTGGAACAACTCGTCCTGGCCGAACTGCTCGACTTCGGCGGCTACGACGGGCACGTCCGCACGATGCGCACTACCTATCGGCTGCGGCGGGACGGACTCGTCGCAATGCTTGCCGAGGCCGACTGCACCCAGCTGCCTGGCATCGCGGCGGGATTGCATGCCCTGATCGAAGAACTGCCTCGAGGTACCGAGGCCGCCACCGTCAGCCGCGCCGCCGCCCGTCGGCTGGCCCTGTTCGGCCTGGACACGTTCCGGCATCCGGCCGTGCCCAAGGACCGCGACGCGCTGATCGTCGGCTTCGGCACCCCGTCGCCGAGCGGCTGGCCCGGCGCCCTCAATGCCTTGTCCCGCGTGGGGTTCTATTCGACTGGTTCGAGAAGGAACAAGCGGATCTCGCGATGGCTTGCCCGCTCGGCATACGTGTCGTAGGCGGGCCAGTAGGACGCGACCGCGCGCCACACCTCGTCCCGCTCCGCACCGGTCAGCAACCGGCCCTCGACGCGCAGGCTGCTGCCGCCGATCGTCACCATGGCCTTCGGTTCGGCGAGCAGGTTGGCCGACCACGCCGGGTGCTTCTCGCCGCCCCAGTTGGATCCGATCACGACGTAACCCTTGTCCTGCTTGACGTACAGCAACGGGACCTGTCGCTGCAGGCCACTGGACCGGCCGGTGGTGGTCAGCAGCAGGGTTCGCAGGCCGACCGTGGTGCCCACGCCGAACTTGCCGCGGCTGACCCGCAGCAGCAGCCGGTCCATCGGGGCCAGCGACCGGCCCACCGCCGCGTACGCCTTGGTCGAGCCGATCTTGAAGAAGAAACGTCGGAGTTCAGCCACCGCACGGACAGTAGTGCATGTGCCTGCGGACGCTCGGGCCAGTCGCCACTGGATGACGTGGGCCACCATGGACATTCGGTGTCTACTGTGGACTATCAGGCGCTGTCCGTGGCCGCCGCGATAACATCCACTTTGGACTTCGCGAGGGAGGCAGCGCTGGTCGCGTCCGACGCGGTGGACGTTAAGCCCGGCAAGCAGGTGCTCGTCGTCGGTGCGAGCAGTGGAGCCGGTTCGTATGCCGGGCAACTCCTGGCCGCACTGGGCGCGAGTGTGATCGCGACTTGAGCGGCCAAGGACACCGGCCGGTTGACCTGGCTCGGCATCGCCATCCAGGACGCGCGCAACCTCGTCTGAAACTCGCCGCCGTGCTCAACGGCACGGCCGGTCCGTCGTTGCTCGACATCTGTGAGGCCGAACGCCGCCCGGTCGCCGCCACCAATGTCCAGCGGTCACTGGAGAACGCGGCCAACCTGTCGGCGAACACCCGGCTGCTGCGGATCAGAACTCCGCCGGTGTTCCAGCCCGAGGTGCTGGGCCGGTTGTGGAACGGTCTGGACCAGTCCGCGGTGCCGAACGCAGGGTTCGCCGCGGACGTGGTGGGCGCGATCGCGAGCCAGTCGATAGAGTTCGCCGCGCACAACATCGAATGCGGCTATACGTATACGTCGGCCGCGGTCTTGCCCGATGGCACGGATCCCGCGCCCACCCCCGATCCCTCCGGATCTACCTGCCGGATGCGCGTCCAGGGCACCCGCTTCCGCATGCGTGGCTGGACAACGCCCGCGGTGTGCGGGTTGCCGGTGATGGACCTGGTGCGTGCCGGCCGGTTCCTGCTCATCGCCGGTGAGGACGGCGAGCAGTGGCACGAAGCCGCCGCCAACGTGGCCGCGGTGGACGACATCGGGCTGGATGCCGTGCGTATCGGCCATCTTGTGGGGGATTACCGCGATCCTCGGTCCGCTTGGGTGCGCTACCGTGGCCCATGGCCCGTCCGGCGCATCCTCGGCCGGTAGCTGTCAGGTTTCCGGGTGCCGTCTGGTCTTGATTCCCAGTTCGACGGAAGGTTGCGGCGGATGCATGAGGCGAAGGTGACCCTGGCCGGTGACCGGGTCCGGTGGGTGGAACTGCCGGGTATCGAACCCGCGCGGGTGTACCTGCACGGGCTCGGCGCCACATCGGCCGCTTACTTCGCCGGTGTGGCAACGCATCCCTTGCTTGCCGAGCACCGGTCGGTGCCGGTCGCCCTGCTGGGCCACGGTATCAGCGACCGGCCCCGAGACTTCGCGTACTCGTTCGAGGCGCAGGCCGAGGTTGTTGCCATCGCGTTGCAGCAGACGGGCGTGACCGGCGCGGAAATGGTGGCGCACAGCATGGGCGGCGCGGCCGCGGTCACGCTCCGACCGGCATCCGCACCTGGTGGCCGGTCTGGTGCTGGCCGATGCCGTGATCGATCCGGTCCACCCGGTGATGGGCGCGTCCGGCAGCAGCGGGATCGCGGCCTACACGGAGTTCGACTTCGTCGCGACCGGGTGGCGCAAGGTCCGTGATCTCGTTGGCCCGCAATGGTGGGCGACCATGCGCCTGGCCGATACCGTTGCCGTGCACCGCACCGCGTGGGGCCTGTGCGGCGGCCGGTTCCCGGGAGTTCGGCAACGCCTGGCCCGCTTGCGGATTCCCCGGACCTACCTGCGGCCCGGCAACTCCAGGCCGCTGCAGGACATGCAGCACATTGTCCACAGTGGAGGTGGTGCTGGTGCCCGGCACGGCCACACATTGATGCTCGACGACCCGGAAGCCTTCGCTCAGGCTGTTTCGCGGGCCGTGCGACCCGGCTAGGTGCGGGACCATGGCCTGGGCAAGGCTCACCAGCTGTTGCTCGGGTGACGCGTGAGCCGTCCCACATCGAGGACATCCGGGTGATCTCGCCATCGTCGTTTAGCTCCGCTGCGCTGATACCGTTGGGAAACGCGCCACCGGTGGTCCACTCGTAGCCGCCGCCGAGATGGCCGCCCGCGATGTGTCGACGGACATCGCGGGATCGACGACCGGCAGTGCCGTGCCCGTCGCACGCCGGAACGCCTCGATGCCCTCACGGCCGACCAGGTGCAGATGTGCCATCAGGCCAGGGAATCCGCGTCACGGGCGAACATGCTCGCCGCTGTGGCAACGTCCGCCGAACTCAACGCGACGGCGAGGCCGAGTGTGGCGTCGACATAGGTCAGCCGGTCCTGCGCGAAGTGCGCCATGGCCAGGTCGGGCTGGGCGGTGCTCTTGTCGCGCAGACAGGACGTCAGCAGTTCGGCGGCCCGACCGGTGCGTGGGTGGTGATGGGTTCGTTCGGCGTCATCCGGCGCCCGTGCTCGACCGGGGTGACCGAACTGCGGCTGATCGAGTCGGAATGGGGGCATCAACAACACTCTGTGTGGGTTGCGGAAAGCATCATCGAGGTTGTTCCTGTGTGATTTTCCGAGAAGATCAACTTGTGGTGCGGAAAACAGTTTTCCGAGTGGTTCGGTCGGATGTGGTGGTCCGGAAAGGAAAGGCGTCCGCGCCTTCGGCTCGGGTCCGATTCTCGGCGGGCATTGTGTGATCGATGAAATGGGGCCGGAGGAGCGAATGTTCACCATTCTTGGGTTGATCTTCCGGCCGTGGTGTTCGACGGTCATGAGTCTGCGAATGAGTACGACCAGTGGCTCGCGTGGAAACACGCCGCGCAAATGAGGCAGCGGCATTACCGCCAGGGCGGCCGATGGTCTCGACTGGAGCGGCCAGGTCGGGCTGGAGGTCTCTGTGTTGCTCGGACTGGTCGCGGCGGAGCCGACCTGGCCGGGCTCGTTGAGCGGCTCGGGCAGTTGGGGCGTGACCACCGCAAGTTCGGAACCCGGGCGGCGCACTACTGCGTGATCGGCGAGGCGCTGATCGGCGCCGTGCGGTGGTTCACCGGCTCCCGCTGGACATCCGCGATGGCGCGGGTGCGGCGGGCCAGATACGAGCGTGCCGCCGAGGTGATGATCCAGGCCGTCGGGGACGGCCGGTTCCAGCCGCCGTTCTGGTACGCGACCCCATCCTGCCAGTCAGGCCGCATGTGCCTACGACTACCTCGCCAGGCAGTACGCCACATTGGAGTCGCCGCAGCTGCCGCGAGTGGGGCGGCCGTACTCGATGGCAACAGCGGCTTGAGCGACGTACTCGTTGCCGCGCAACCTGGGGACACCGTTCGGCTTGGACCGCCGAGGGGGCGCCGACGCTGGCTGCCGGATCCGCGCAGTCCATGCTGTTCGTCGCGGGTGGCACAGGCGGTCAATCATCGAGGCGCTGCTCGGCCAGTGTGCTCTGACCGCGTCGCTCGGCGAGTACTCCCGGCTGATCGTCAGCTGTCGCCCCGGCGACCTGCACGACCCCGGTTTGCGCGACGTCGTGCGCGATTTGCCTGGTCTGGTCGGGGAGACTGTCGGCATCCTTCGGGTGGCGGGCGTCGATCACCACGACGACCTGTCCCTGGTCTGAAGTGGACAGTGGTCAGGGACTTACCGCCAGATCGTCCGGGCCGGGCAGCGCTGGCTTCGCCGCGGCGGGTGTGTCGAGGTACAACAAGGCGGTCGAGGCGATGTCGTCGTGCAGGAGCCGGTAGCGGCCGCCGGACTGCCAGCCGAGGGCCTGGATGTCGGCGCGCAGGTCGGTGCGGAAGCGGATCGGGTCCTGGATGTGCCAGCGGTACATGCCGAAGCGTTGCTGGCTCTGGTAAAGGCCGTCTGGGCGGAGGATCTGGTGCAGGCCGAGGTAGGGCGTGGAGTAAGAGGTGTAGCCGCTGCCCGGGACGTCGAAGTTCCACGCGCCGCCGAAGTAGTCCTCGGTGCCGGTGCCGCAGATCGTGGGGTGCTCGTCGTCGCCGTCGAGGTAGAACTTGACCTCGCCCTCGCCCCACCAGCCGGGATGGTTGACGCCCCAGGCGAGGTAGGCGCCGACGTACTGCCCCGCGCCGGACACCCGGTCGACGATCGGGTGGGTCTGGCCGGCGGGCAGCGGGTTGCTGCGGTGGAACTGGGTGTGCAGGTAGCCGGTGCCGCTGACGTCGACTTCGATCTCGTAGCTGATCTGGTAGTAGACGGTGGCGGTGCTGGGCGCGAGGTTCTCCAGCGTGAGTCTCGCCGTGCCGGGGAAGGGCATCGGCCAGTAGGAGTTGAAGCCGCCGTGCGGGTTCACCGCGATCGGGACGGACGACAGTTGGGCGAACTGGCACCAGCCCTGGCCGAAGAAGTCGCCGAGCGGTGTCTCGATCGCGGGTTGCTCACTGCCGTCCCAGTGGGCGCGCAGGATGAGGCTGCGCCAGTTGTGGTGGTGGGTGGTGATCCAGATGTGGGTGATCACCGCGGGTCCCTGGATGGCGGCGAGCTCGGCGGTGGTGCCCGCGGGGATGTCGATGCTCGGTGATACCTTCCATCCCACACCGAGTTCTCGCGCGGCGGCCGCGCCGGTGCCCTCGGTGGCGCGTGCGCCGCCGCCCTTGGCTCCGTCGAGGTTCTCCGGGCTGATCGACCGCGACTGTCCGCGGCCGAGGAACGCGACCCTATCCATGCGACTCCCTTCCTAGCG
>CBIMJO010000531.1:0-6768 GCA_966244135.1 uncultured Actinocrispum sp.
GGAACCAGCATCGACCGGTACACATCGGCCATCGCCCACGGGTCGTCCGCGTCCGGGACGAACTGGACCACGCCGACCATCAGCAGCCCCAGCGGCTGGGTGAAGTCGATCAGGTCCCGCACGGCGGGGTGGTCGCGGATCGCCTCCGGCTCCCGCATGTCCGCCAGGATCGCCGCCGCGTTCCGGTTCTCCCGCAGCAGCATCTCGCTGTGCGCCACCGCGACGGCCTCGTTGTCGACGTACACGATCCGCGCCGCCGGGTTGACCTTCTGCGCGATCTCGTGCACGTTGCCGACCGTCGGGATGCCCGAGCCCAGGTCGAGGAACTGCGTGACGCCCTCACCGATCAGGTGGCGCACGACGCGGTCGAGGTACTGGCGGTTGAGCCGGGCCATGTCCCGCGCGGGCAGCACCTTCAGCAGGTTCTCCGCGAGCTCACGGTCGGCGCTGAAGTTGTGCCCGCCACCGAGGAGGTAGTCGTACACGCGCGCGGCGCTGGGCACCTCCTCGTCGATCCCGGTCGGTACCCACTCGATCGCCGCTTCGGTCACCCAGTCCTCCTCGTCCACGCCGTTGCCGCCAGATTAGCGGCGAGTACGCGGATTTGACCCGACCGGATAGCCGATTAACACGATCGCGCTACGCATGCGTAGGAAATGTCAGAAGAACGTGCCACACCAAGCAACCGTGTCGCACCCGAACAGCTTGTCCGCGTCCGCAAGCACCGAAGGGTCGATGACCTGCAGCCGGCCGGCGGCGGCCAGTTCGGACGGTTTGACCGCACCGAGGTAGATCATCGCCAGCGCGGAGACGTCCAGCACCAGGGCCGGGGAGCCGTTCACCCGCGCAGCCCCGGACGGCGAGATCCCATACGTGCCAGTGTTCTCCGGCAGGAACGCGTCGTTGACCTTGATCACCACGGGAGACGCGGAGCCGTAGGTCCGTGCGGCCAAAGCGGACTCGACGTCGATCAGCCGGATCCACAGTTCGTCCTGCACCAACGCGGTCTGACAGGTCCGCACGTCCTGCAGCAACAGCTCGGGCTTCTCGTCCATCGCGCGGAACTCGAAGTACACCTCGCCGACCAGGTCCAGGCCCAGCACGAAGCGCACGAGATCGTTGTAGGCGCCCGGGTTCGCGGCCTGCAGCTCGTCGACGATGACCTTGTTGTTGTGGTCGGGGTTCGCCGGATCGGCCAGGGATTCGGTCTTGTACAACAGATACCCGTCGTCGCCGTCCGGACCGGAGTGCACAACCGCGTACAGGCTGGGATTCGGCCGCAGGAACCGGTTGATCAACGCCCAGGCGCCGTCGTCCCGCAGCAGCATGCCCGGCCGGTCGAGCCCGATCTTCTCGTACAGCCCAGGCAGAAGCGACACAGCCTCATCACCGGTAATGAACCGGACCTCACCCGACCGCGGCACCCCGGGATGCAGGCGCGCCCCACGCATCCGCAGCTCGCGGCCATACGTGCCCGGCCCGTACCCGAACCGGCTGTAGATGACGGCCTCGCTCGCGTTCAGCCCGGCGATCACATCCCCGCGCGCCTTCGCCTCCGCCAGCTGGTAGCGCATCAACTCGGTGAGCACACCCCTCCGGGTGTGGTCCGCCCGGACGCCGACCCGGGAGACACCCATGGTCTGCACCATCCGGCCGCCAGGGACGAGCATCTCGAACGCGAACGAGTACGCGGTGCCCACGATGGTGCCCTCCTCGAACGCGGCCAGGAACCGGCCCGGCGCGAACGTGGGCCCGAGATGGGCCCACTCGTCGTCGGTCGTCGTCCCCTTGTGCAGCGCGCGCCGGAACATGTCCTGCGCTGGCCGGTACTCCGGTTCGTCCAGTACCCGTACGGCGAAGTCGCTCACGCCGGCGATCCTCGCACGGCGTGAGCACCCGTTCGACCGATTTAGGGCGCGTCAACCGAACGACTCACCAGGACCAATGCCACTCCTCGCCCCGACATCCCGGTTCGATCGGTTCAAGCCCGGAACGACCAGCGCCAAATCTGGTCGTCATTCCCGTTGCATTGCCACTGGATCACGCGAGCTCCGTTCGCAGGGGTGCCTTCAAGCCCCAGGCACTTGCTGGAGTGCACGTTCAGGAGGTACGTCTCGCCGATTTCCGCACGAATCATCCAGTCCTGGTCGGGGTTGCCATTGCAGCCCCAAAGACGCCTTGTTCTCCAGCGAGAACACAGTGGCGCGGATCTTCGGCGACGCTGGGCTGGATGCGTTCGCCGCGGATACGGGCAACACCATGCCGAACACCGTCAAAATCGCCATGGCAATGGCGAACGTTCTTTTGCACAGTCGGATAACGGCCTGAATTCCATTGGCCCCCCGGTCGTACTGGAAAACGCAGAGCGACAGCTACGACGCTACCGTTTCGCCTGCACACCCAACCAGCACCGTCCGGTCGAACACTCACCCGCCGATCGGCGGCGTGCGGTCCGGAAACAACAACGTGGGTGGCCTTCCCTCGGGAAGGCCACCCACGTGCGGGTCCTACTTGGACTGGCTGACCTCGTACTCGGCCTTGTCCTCGGACTTGACCGTGATGGTCACCTTGCGGCTGTCGCCGCCGACCTTCAGCGTGCAGTCGAAGGTGTGACCGACCTTGACCTCCTGGTCGGCCGGGCACTGCACGTCGCTCGCGTCCTCGTTGTAGCGCTCCTTGAGGATCTTGACGACGCCCTGCTGCACGGCGCTCTGGTCAAGCACCTTCTTGTTCAGGAAGCCCGGGGTGACGAACGCGGTCACCACGAAGCCGGCGACCAGCAGCACGACCACCACGACGATGATCCACACCGTCGCGCCGGACTTCTTCTGCGGCTGCGGTGGCTGCCCCGGGTACTGGCCGTAGCCGCCGTAGGGCTGCTGTTGCTGTTGCGGCTGGCCGTAGCCCGGGTACTGCTGCTGTTGCTGCGGCTGGGCGTACGGCTGCGTCTGCTGCGGGAACCCGCCGCTGGGCGGCTGTTCCTGGCCGTACTGCGGCTGCTGGGGATACCCGCCCGGCTGCTGCTCCTGCGGCTGGCCGTATTGCGGCTGCTGCTGCGGATAGCCCCCGTACTGGGGCTGCTGTTGGGGGTAACCCGGCTGCTGGGCCGGGAAGCCGCCGGCCGGTGTGCCGTAGGGCTGCTGCGGTTGCTGGCCCCACTGCTGCGGATCGTTCCCGCCGGGTGGCCCGTACGGGCTGCTCATGTCTTGCCTCCGGTGTCCTGGTGCAGCCGTTCCGCGAGATCCAACCACAGCCGCACTGAATTCCCTCCCTCGACCCGGCCAGCGTGTCCCGGCCGTGTCTCGCGATTTCTCACAACGTACCCATCGCCACCACACCGCGGCGGATGTCCTGCACCGCCTGTGCCGCGGTGGCCCCCACCGAGTCCCCGGTGCCGAGCACGTCCCTGATCTGGTCCAGCAGGTCGACCACCTGGCGGCACCAGCGCACGAAGTCGCCCGCGGACAGCTCCTGACCTGCGCTTTCGGCCGCGGTCAGGACCCGCTCGAGGGACTCGCCGCGGGCCCAGCGGAAGACCGGCCAGGCGAACCCGGCGTCCGGCTGGCGGGTGCGGTCCAGCTTGTGCCGCCGCTCGTCCTCGTCCAGCGACGCCCACAGCCGCGCGGTCTCGGCCAGCGCCTCGGTGACCGCGCCCGGCGGGACGCGGGTGTCCATCGGGCCGTCCCGGCGCGCCTCGTAGACCAGCGCGGAGACCACCGCGGCCAGCTCGGCCGGGTTCAGGCTGGTCCACACCTCGTGCCGCAGGCACTCGGCGGCCAGCAGGTCGGACTCGCCGTACAGCCGGGCGAGCCGCCTGCCGTGCTGGGTGACTTCCTCGGAACCGTTGCGGGACAAGTACTGCCGCTCGGTCAGCAGGGCGCGGATGCGGTCGAAGTTGCGGGCCAGCGAGTGCGTGGTGGCCGCGACCTTCTGCTCCAGCTGCTCGGTCTCCGACTTGAGCTGGTGGTAGCGCTCTCCCCAGCGCGCGTGCGCCTCGCGGTCCTCACAGCCGTGGCACGGGTGCGCACGCAAGGCCCGACGCAGGGCCGCGAGGTCGGCGTCGTCGTCCGGACCGGAGCGGCGCTTCGCCCGGGTCGGGATCGTGATACCAGTGTTCTGCAACGTCGACGCGAGGTCCCGGCGGGACTTCGGGGAGCGAACGTCTACCTGTTTGGGCAGTCTTATCCGCCCCAACGGCTCGACCGGCTGGGTGAAATCGTGCACCGACAACCGGCCGGACCACCGGTCCTCGGTCACCACGAGCGGCCGCGGCTCGCCCATCGGGTCCAGGCCCGGGTCGATCACCACCGCCAGCCCCGACCGGCGGCCGGTCGGCACCGCGATCACGTCACCCTTGCGCAGCCGCTCCAGCGACGCCGCCGCCTCGGCCCGGCGGACCGAGGAGTTCTGCCGCGCCAGCGCCTTCTCCCGGTCGTTGAGCTTGCGGCGCAGCTCGGCGTACTCGGCGAAGTCGCCCAGGTGGCACGTCATCGACTCGGCGTAGCCCTCCAGGGCCTCCCGGTTGCGGTCGATCCGGCGGGACACGCCGACCACCGAGCGGTCCGCCTGGAACTGCGCGAACGACTGCTCCAGCAGGCCACGGGCGGCCTCCGCGCCCAGCCGTGCGACCAGGTTGACCGTCATGTTGTAGCTGGCCCGGAAGGACGACTTCAGCGGGTAGGTCCGGGTCGAGGCCAGGCCGCCGACCACCTTCGGGTCCACGCCCGGCTGCCACAGCACGACCGCGTGGCCCTCGATGTCGATCCCGCGCCGGCCGGCCCGGCCGGTGAGCTGGGTGTACTCCCCCGCGGTCAGGTCGACGTGCGCCTCGCCGTTGTACTTCACGAGCCGTTCCAGCACGACCGTGCGCGCGGGCATGTTTATGCCCAGCGCCAGCGTCTCGGTGGCGAAGACGACCTTCACCAGGCCGCGGACGAACAGCTCCTCCACGGTCTCCTTGAACATCGGCAGCAGGCCCGCGTGGTGGCTGGCGAACCCGCGCTCCAGCGCCTCGCGCCACTCCCAGTAGCCGAGCACGCCCAGGTCGCCCTCGGGCAGGTCCTTGGTCCGCAGGTTGACGATCTTGCGGATCTCGGCGACCTCGGCCTCGGAGTTCAGCCGCACCCCGGACCGGCTGCACTGCACCACCGCCGCGTCGCAGCCGGCCCGGCTGAACACGAACACGATGGCGGGCAACAGGCCCGCGCCGTCCAGGCGCTGGATGGTGTCGATCCGCGACGGCGGCTTGAACCGCGACCCCCGGACCGGCGGGCGGCGCCCGCCGCGGCCGCGCGGGCCGCCCCAGGAGTGCATCCGGCCGACTTCCTCGATCCGCCGGGTCAGGTGCGGGTTGATCCGCGGCTCACCGGCCGGGTCCTCGCCGACGAACAGGTCCATCATCCGCGGGCCGACCAGCATGTGCTGCCACAGCGGGACCGGGCGGTGCTCGTCGACCACGACGGTGGTGTCGCCGCGGACCTCGACGAGCCACTCGCCGAACTCCTCGGCGTTGCTCACCGTCGCGGACAGGCTGACCAGGCGGACGTGCTCGGGCAGGTGCAGGATGACCTCCTCCCACACCGCGCCGCGGAACCGGTCGGCCAGGTAGTGCACCTCGTCCATCACCACGTAGGCCAGGCCCTTGAGGGCGCCCGAGCCGGCGTAGAGCATGTTGCGCAGGACCTCGGTGGTCATCACCACGATCGGCGCGTCGCCGTTGACCGACGTGTCGCCGGTCAGCAGGCCGACCTTGCCGGCGCCGTAGCGGGCCGTCAGGTCCGCGTGCTTCTGGTTGGACAACGCCTTGATCGGCGTCGTGTAGAAGCACTTGCGGCCCTCGGCCAGCGCCAGATGCACGGCGAACTCGCCGACCACGGTCTTGCCCGCGCCGGTCGGGGCGCAGACGAGCACCGCGTGCCCGGCCTCGAGCGCCTCGCACGCCTGGGTCTGGAAGGGATCGAGCTCAAAGGAGAGCCCGGAGGAGAACTCGGCCAGCTCGGGGCTTTCCGCACGGCGTCGGGACGCCTGGTAAGCCTCAGCCGGCGTACGCGAAGGGCGTGCGGCCACGGGTCAACAGTAACGTGCCGGTACGACAGCCGTGGCAGGGATTACTTGACCACGACCTGAAGAGCAGCGGGAACACAGGTGATGTCGAGCGGCAGCGGGCGGATGCGTTCGCCGTCGGCGTAGCCGATCCAGCCGCCGTCCACGCTCAGGCTCACCTCACGGGCCCGCAGCGTGGTCACCGCGGGGTGATCGACGTGGGAGCCGGTCCGCAGGCCGGGCAGGATCTTGAGCAGGTCACGGCGGGTCGCACGGCCCACGACGGTCACGTCGAGCCAGCCGTCGGCCGGGTCGGCGCCCGGGCAGACCGGGATTCCGCCGCCGTAGAAGGGCGTGTTGCCCACGGCCACCGAGTTCGCCTCGACCTCGAGGGTCTCGCTCTCGGTCCGCACGGTCAGCCTCGCCGGGGTCAGCGCCGCCAGCTCGGCCACGATCGCCAGGTCGTAGCGGCGCGGGCCCCGCGGCCAGCGCATCCGGTTGACCCGTTCGTTGACGGCCGAGTCGAAGCCAGCGCACAGCACGGTCGCGAACCACGTGTCCCCCACGCGGCCCAGGTCGAACGGGGACCGCAGGTCACGCCGGAGGCCGTCGGCGACCACGCTGGTGGCCTGGATGGGGTCCTTGGGCAGGCCCAGGGCGCGGGCGAGGTCGTTGCCGGTGCCCGCGGGGATGACCGCCAGCGCGGTCTCGGACTGCGCGCACGCC
>CBIMJO010000532.1:0-6767 GCA_966244135.1 uncultured Actinocrispum sp.
CGCTTGACAGATGTGGTTCCCTCCGGGCAGGCCATACCGGAGGACGAGGGCACGGCCCCCTCTCCTCTGGGTGGTCAGCCCGTCCGGCGAGGACAAACCCACCTAGAAGCTAAGCGACACCATCAGGAGTCCCGTCGAGGGTGGGTGGGAGGGCGCCTTCCAAGGTGAGGAGCCATCTTTTGACCTCGAGGTGGTTTTTCTGCGTGCCGCCGCTGTAGCCGCCGAGGCCGTCGGCAGCCACGACGCGGTGGCACGGGACGATGATGGGGATGGGGTTGCTGCCCATGATGGCGCCGATGCCGCGCGCGGGGATGCCGGTGCCGCTGCGCGCGGCGAGTTCGCCGTAGGTGATGGCGCTGCCGTAGTCCACTGTGGTGTAGAGGGTCTCGAGGATCTCCCGCTGGATGCCGACGGTCCGGCCCCAGTCGATGTCCACGGAGAACCGCCGGCGTTCGCCACGGAAGTACTCCTGCAGCTGCGTAATGATGTCATCGGTGGACGGCGGTGTCGGTGGCGCGGTGGTCCAGCCGATGTCGGCCAGGCCGAGATCGGTGGTCCGCACCCGCAGGCGCCCCACCGGGGTCACCAGCACCGCCGTGGTCATCTCACTCTCCTCCGGGAACCAGGCAGAACACGTGCCCGGCCGGGTCGGCGAGCACGGTCCACTCGCCGCCGCCGGGCTGGAACGAAGGTTTGGTGGCGCCCAGGGCGAGCAGCTCCTTCTCGGCCACACCAACATCGGGCACGGTCACGTCCATGTGCACCTGCTTGGCCGGGGAAGGCCACGAAGGCGCGGTGAAGTCGTCGATCCGCTGGAACGCGAGGTCATGCGAGCCGGAAGAGATCGTGGCGTAGTCGGTGGTCGACGACGACACGTCCCACCCAGTCAGGACACTGTAGAACTACGCGAGCGCGACCGGGTCCGGGCAGTCGAGCACGATGGCACTGAGTTTGTTCATACCCGTCAGCCTGTCCCCCGCGAAACAGAAGGTATTGAAGATTCTTGCAGCAGCGCCCGCGGCGTGGACCCGAGGTGCGCGCGCATCGTCCGGGTGAGGTGCGCCTGGTCGGCGAACCCGAGATCGGCCGCGAGCACCGCGAGATTCCGCTCCCCCGCCTCCAGCCGGTCCAGCGCCCGCCCGACGCGCACCCGGTTGCGGTACTGGGTCAGCGAAACACCCAGCGACCGCGTGAACACCCGGCTCAACCGGTACGGCGACACGCCAAGCCAGGCCGCCAGCGGCATCAGCCCGCGGGCGGCCGGGTCGAACGCCAGCACCGCCTCCCGCGCGGCAGCGAGCAGCGCCCGGTCACCCCGCAGCGGCACCACCGGCGACCGGGCGGCGACAGCGAGCAACCCCAGTAACTCCTCCGTCACCGCGAACGACACATCACCGGACCGGGCCGACCGCAACAGCCGCCGATGCGCCAGATCCAGCCGGGCGTCCACATAGATCACCGGATGAACGTCCGCCCGCCACAGTGCACCGCTGAACGAGACACCGGTACATACGTCTCCCCCGGCGGGGTGGGCGAATCGTTCGGCCGTACCGGGTACGCTCAGATATCCCACGGTAGGATCCACATCGACGACCTGCCCGCGTGAGGACCAGCTGAACCGCCCGCGCCGGGCCAGAACGACCCCGAAGTCGGTCCGGACCTCCGGCGAGGACCAGGATTTCCGGTCATCACGGCAGGTCACGGCCCGGACGGTGAACTCCGGGGCCGAGGCGAGCAGCGAAGTGGTGCGCATGACGGCCACGCTAGCCGAGGGCACCGACAATTCCCGGCCCTAGGGGAACCGGCCTACACCTAGGTCATATTCGTCATGGCCGAGGGATACCCCGCGTCCTAACTTGATCGCAAACGAACCCCGTACCCTGCGCGGAGGTCATCGTGACGACACCTTCGGGTTCACCCCTGTCCAGACGCAATCTGCTGCGCGCCGGTGGTGGCTTCGCCGGGGCTCTGGGAACGCTGGCGATGCTGGACAAGCTCGCCTGGATCCCGCAGCGCGAGGCGATCGCCGAGGAGATCGCGTTCCCCGACATCCAGTTCGACATCGGCGCCTTCTGCCCGCCCGCCCGCACCTTCGACGGCATCCTGGCCGGGATGCCGCCCATCAACACCGCGTTCGTCACCGCGCGCCTGGCGCGCACACCGTCCAAAGCGGACGCGGGCCGGATGGAGAGCGCGCTGCGCGCCATAGAGGCCAACTACCCGTACGCCTCCGGCGGCATCTTCACGCACGTCGCCTACAGCGACAACTACTTCAACCGCTTGCCCGCCAACATAGTCAACGCCAACATGCCGCGCACGCTGGCCGGCAACCAGCCGGTGCTCAAGCGCGCGGTGGCCAGCCCCAGCGACATCGCGCCCGGCGGGCACAACTTCGAACTGCGCCGCCCCGAGTTCAACGTGCCGCTCCGGCTGGAGGACAACGACATCCTGTTCACCGTCCGCGGCGACGACTCGTCCTATGTGGCCGATGTGGTGCGCTTCCTCCAGGGCAGCAACAGACTGGTGGGCCGCCCGGTCACCTCACCGCGGTTCGACGCGGGCATGACGATCACCTCGACCAGGGCCATGTTCGTCCAAATGGGACTGCCGAGGATCATCGCCGACCAGAACAACCTCATCTTCAAGGACTTCGTGAACCCGTTCTCGCCCATGTGGATGGGGTTCGCCGACCAGCAGGTCGACGCCAGCGCCCCCGCGCCGGACGTCACCTTCGTCGGCGGGCACGGCATCAAGCTGACCACCGCCCAGCCCGGCAGCTACTTCGACAACGGCGCCATCCAGCACCTGTCCCACGTTCTGCTGGACCTGCGGCAGTTCTACTTCGACGGGACCCCGCCGGAGCAGCCGGGCGACGACACCCGGGAGCCGTTCGACGAGCGGCTGCAGTACATGTTCGAGGCGCCGCCGCAGATCCAGGGCGACACCGACCCGTTCCGCAACGGCGGCGGGCCGCGCAACCAGACGCTCGGCTCGTTCCTGCCCAACCGGTTCCGCGGAGCCGGCTACGCCCGCACGAGCGCGCAGCAGTTCGCCCGGATCGGCCACATCTCCGCGCTGCACCGCAGCGGCCGGACCGCCGACGGCCGGCCGATCCACATCCGCATCGACGGCCCCGGCTTCGACGCCATGGACACCACGACCGGGCGCAACACGCCGAAGCTGCAGTTCTCCGGGTTCTTCCCGAGCGCTGACTTCTTCGCCGACCTGCGCCGCAACCAGTCCAGTGTGGACTTGCTGGAGGAGTTCGACCTGGAGGAGGAGGACCACGGCCTGGAGCGCTTCATCACCGCGACGCGCAGGCAGAACTTCCTGGTCCCGCCGCGCAGGCACCGCGGCTTCCCGCTGATCGAACTCACCTAGGGACAGGCCGGGCTGAAGGCGACCGCCACGCCCGCCTTCAGCCCGTGCCTCCTAGGTCAAGCCCGGGGTGGCTGCTGGGACTCCAGGGCGAACGCGACCTCCCCGTCGGCGTTGCGCTGGACGTCGAGGACCTTGTCGTCGAGGAACTGGGCCGCACCCTGGTCCACGAAGACATGGGCGCCGTTGTCCGCCGTGACCACCTGGTCGCCTTCCTGCGGCTGCGGCGTGACCGCGAGGGCCAGCTGGGCGCTGGAGTCCTGGCTGGACTGCAGGCTGAACCGCAGGCCCCCGCTGGTCGCCGCTTCCGAGCTGGTCAGCGCCTCGATGGCCTGGGCAGCGGCGTCCGTGACTGCGAGCATGAGGGATTCCCTTCCGCTGTTCATGAGTTCGGACGTACATCCAGCAACATATCCACGCCGCTGATCGCCAAAACATTTCCAGCTGGAGAGGCGGGCGCCGCGACAACGCGGAGTTGACGCCCGGCGTCCCGCAACCGCCTTCCCTGCTCGGTGAGTACCCGCAAACCCGCGCTGCCGAACACGGTCACATCGTCGAGAACGAGGGTGATCGGCAGCAGCCCGCCGCGCGCGGCCTCCAGCAGGGCGCTGCGCAGCCGGGGCGCGGTGACCGTGTCCAGCGCGCCGGTCACCGTGATGCACAGGGCGTCGATCTCGTTGACGGTGTCGATCCGCAGGCTGTCCTCCCGGGCCGGGGAGACCCGCGGGATGACCGAGCGGACCGGGCGGCGGACCACCTTGGCCATGTCCACCACGGTGCCCTTGGACGTGTGCGCCAGCCGCATGTGGTCCATGGACTCGCGGATCATCAGCAGGCCACGGCCGCGGAACCCGGGTTCGCCGTCCGGCGGCTTCCACACGCCGGTGTCCGACACGGTCAGCTGGATCCGGCCCAGGTCGTCCAGGGACGCCTCGACGTGCACGATCCCGTCCGCGCCGCCGTAGGCGTGCTCGATGCTGTTGGTGACCGCCTCGATGACGCTCAGCTCGACGGCGACCAGGTCGTCCTCGGTCAGCCGCAGGTTGGTCAGCCAGAGCCCAAGCCGGCGGCGCACCTCGGTGAGCCGGGCGGGGTCCGCGGGCACCGACAGCACCAGTGGCTCGACGAACGGCAGCAGCACGGTCACGGCCAGCATGCTGGCGTCGTCACGGCTGCCCTTGACCTGGTCCATCGCGCCGTGGCAGATCCGGTCGGCCAGGTCGCGCGGGCCGACCCCGTTCTGCCGCACGACCGTGCCCGCGGACGCGGCCAGCTCGGCGATCCCTTCCACGATGGTGCGGCCGGGCCGTTCGACCACGCCGTCGGAGTAGAGGACGATCGTCTCCCCCGGCCACATGGTGTCGTCCGCGGCCATGAACTCGCCCTCGCCGAACGCCAGCGGGGGCAGGCTGGGCTGTGGCAGCACCCGCGTGTCCCCGCTCGCACTCACGACCAGCGGTGGCGGGTGCCCGCGCGTGCAGTACTCCAGCATCCCGCTGTGCCGGTCCAGGATCGCCACGCACACCGTGGCACCCCGCGCCTCCGGCGTGCTGGCCGCGAACGCGTCCATGGCGGCCACGACCTCACGCAGATCGCCGCCCAGGGAGAGGCGTTCGGCGGCGACGGCACGCAGCTGGCCCATGATCGCGGACGCGGTGGCACCGTGCCCCACGACGTCGCCCAGCACGAGGCCGAGTCGCCGCCGTGGCATCGGGACCACCTCGAACCAGTCGCCGCCCGCGTCGTTGCTGGCCGGCTGGTACGCGGCGGACATGCTGACCTCAGGCAGGACCGGCAGCCCATCGGGCAGCACGGCGCGTTGCAGGTCAAGGGTGATCTCGTGCTCGGTGCGCCGGTCCGGGCGGCCCAGGTCGACCACCTGGACGACGAGACCGGTCACTTCGTCGGAAGGCCCGGTCAGCGGCTGCACGCTCACGAACGCGTCGGGTTCCTCGACAGACAAGGGCTCGCCGGAGCTGTAGACGTCGTCGAGCATCCGCAGCAGGTGGGTACCCGGAAGGGCCGGTCCGGCCAGCCGGATCGGCATCCCCTGCAGGTCGACGTCGCCCACACTCGCGCGTGCCGCCCGGTTGGCGGTGACCACGACGTGCTCGGGCCCGTCGAGCAGCCAGGTCGCCGCCGGCAGGTGCTCGAAGGCTCGTGCCACGTCGGACGGGTCGCCCCCATGTCCAGGTCCCACGAGAGCCTCGCCTCCTCATCAGGCGGTTCTCACGCCCCGGGCCGGGTGTACCCCGTTGTGCCGCATGGTAAACCGGTGAACATCATTTCCCCGGCAGTTCGTGCAGCGTCACCTCGGACAGCTCGCCGTTCTGGACCACAGCGGTCATGTACGTGCACACGGGCTGGCGGCGCCGGTCGGTCGGCGAACCGGGGTTGAGCAGGCGCAATCCGGTGGCCGCTGTGGTGTCCCAGGGAATGTGGCTGTGCCCGAACACCAGCACGTCGGCATCCGGGTACTGGGCGGCACAGCGAGCCTCCCGCCCCTGCGCCTGGCCGGTCTCGTGCACCACCGCCCAGCGCAGGCCGCCCAGCTCGGCGCGGGCCACCTCGGGCAGCCGCGCCCGCAGCTCAGGGCCGTCGTTGTTGCCGTAGACGCCGATCAGCCTGGTGGCCCGCTGTTCCAGTTGGTCCAGCAGGGACACGTCGACCCAGTCCCCGGCGTGCAGCACCACGTCCGCCTCGCTCACCGCCTGCCAGACCTGCGCGGGCATGTCCTTGGCCCGCTTGGGAACGTGCGTATCGGCGATGAGCAGCAGCCTCACTGCGTCAGAATTTCATACGGTGAGTTTGAGGATGTCGATCCCTCGCGCGTTGTCGGCCACGTAGACCAGGCCCTTGTGCCAGACCGGCTGCCAGGACTGGGCGTCCGCGGCCCGGTGGTAGGCGATCTGGCGCGGGTTGGTCGGGTCGCTGATGTCCAGGAACCGGGTGCCCTGCGCGTAGAACGACTGCACCAGCACGTCACCGCGCACGTCGAAGTAGTGCGCCGAGCAGTCGTCGGAGGCCGGGTCGCTGCCCTCCTGGCCGGCGACTCCCCAGCTGCCGACGGTGTTGAGCCGGAACGGCTTGTCCGGGGTGGACCGCCAGCCCTCGCCGTTGTACGAGCCCTTCAGCGAGGCGATCACCAGGATGCCGTCGGTGGCGCAGCCGTCGTTGAAGCTCTCCTCGGTGACGAACAGCAGGTCGTTCTTGCCCCAGCGGCCGTGGCCGTCGACCGGGCGGTAGCTGTTGTGCATGAACTTCGAGGGCGCGGTCAGCTCGGACAGGCCGCCGCCCGCGTACGGCACCGGGTTGACCGCGGTGGCCTTGCGGTACTTGCCGGTCGTCGGGTCCTTGTGCACGCCGTCGGTCCAGTAGCCGCGCACACC
>CBIMJO010000533.1:0-6765 GCA_966244135.1 uncultured Actinocrispum sp.
GGAAGAAGTTGGCCCGGCCGTCGCCGTTGGTGTACGCGGAGTACGCGTCCACCACGAGCAGCCGTTTGTTCAGGTAGGCCGCGAGCAGCACGGCCGAGGACGGAAGCCGGTAGTGCGCCGAGAAACCAGCCGCCTCCCCGGGCAGGTCACGCAGGCCGAACGCCGCACCCACAGTGATACCCCAGTCATCGGGTTCACCCGGCCGGGCGCTCGAGATCCGCACGGTCAGCACCCCACGCCGTTGTGCCACACGCCCAGGATCCCGGTGGTCTGCTCGCGCACGCCGTGTGGCCGAGTGGGCGGGCTGGCCGACGGGGGTGGACGGGTGGCGGCTAGCAGGACAGGCTGTTGGGGATCTTGGGGGTGCGGCGTGCTTGGCCAGAGCATCTGGGTGGCGTGGATCCCATGTGGGCAAGGGATCCACCTCGGCCGGTGGGTAGTCGAACGCGTCCTTGTGGGGGTATCGCCACTGTCGGTGCGCGGTTGTGGATGTGGATGTGGATGTGTGGGCGTCGTTATGTGGGCTTGGTTGGTGGGTTCGTGTGGGGTCAGGTTTCGCGGAGGGTGTGGGTACGGAGGGCTTGGCGGGCGGGGAGTTCGGTGGCGAGGAAGGTGAGGGTGATGACGACGAGGGCGACGGCGGGGACCAGCCAGGGTGGGCCGGCCGGGTAGGGGCGGCCGAGGAAGCCGATGGAGAGCAGGACGATGGGGATCACGGATAAGAGGGTTCCGCTGAGGACGGCGAGGGCGGACATCAACGCGGCCTCGCGCCGGATCATCGCGCGGAGCTGTTTGGGGGTCGCGCCGGACAGGCGGAGGGTGGCCAGCTCGGTGCGGCGCTGGGTGGTGGCGGCGACGAGCTTGTTGGCCATGCCGAGCAGGAGATAGCCGATCAGGACGGCGAGAACGGCGATGTTGATCCACAGCTCGGGGGCGGCCTTGGCGGTGGGGCTCGGCGCCGGGCCGAAGGTGAGGTGGGGGTGGGTCGCGGCGAGGGTGTCGCGAGCCGTGCTGGTCCCGTCCGTGCGGACCAGGATGCTCTGGTCGAGCGCACCGGTCGTGTGCCGAAGAGCCAGGTCTCGGGACAGAATCACCGGCCCAGCGGCCAGGTTGGACGCGTAGGTGGCCACCACCCGGGCGGTGACGTGGGTGCCGTCGCCGAGGATCAGCGGTACGGACTCGCCCAGGGAGTAGTCGCTGTCGGCCGCGATGGTGTCACCGGTGAGGTCGGTCAGCGATCCACTGTGGACATCCAGGTTCACGATGGCGGAGGCCGCGGGCGTCAGGATGAGCGCCGAGAAGCTGTCGATGTTCTTCGAGCCCAGCAGAACCGTGGTGGCCGAGACCGGCGCCGCGGCAAGGACACCGGGAGTGTGCTCCACGGCCGCGAGCGCGTCACCGGGCAGTCCCCCGGCCGCGCTGACGGTCGCGTCGGCCCGGAACACCGACTCGGAACTCGCTGCCAGCACAGTGGTCTGGGTGAACGTGTAGGTGATCGTGAAGACCACGACCATCGCCAACGTGGTCACCGCGCCGGCGACCCGCAGCGCGTAGCCGTGGCTGTTCGCGACCGCCAGCCAGGTCGCCGCGGACGCCCGGGACGGCAGCCGGCGAGCCAGCGCGCCACTGATCTTCTTGATCAGCGCCGGACCGGCCAGCCCCAGGCCGATCGCCGCGAGGATCCCGGCCAGAGCCGTGACCGCGGCACCGTCCTGGGTCTGCCGCAGCAACGGCATGATCGCGACACCGTTCGCCATGACCAGCAACGCCATCCCGGCGCGTGTCCTGGTCGCCGACGGGTTCCGGGGTTCGCTGAGCGACTCGGCGACCGCCTCGGTGGCGGGCAGGTGCGAGACCCGCCATGCCGCACAACGCCCGGCCACCTGGACGACCAGGAACATCAGCAGCAGGGTCGCGACCGCCGGAAGCGGGCTGACGATCAACGGAAGCACCGACGGCAGCAGCCCGGTGGACACCAGCAGCCCGCGGAACTGTTCGGCCAGCAGGTATCCGGCGACAACACCGGGAACCATCGCCACCGCCGCGACAACGGTCGCCTGACCGGCGGCGAGCCGGCGGATCTGCCGTGGCGTGGCCCCGACGGCCCGCATCAATGCCAGTTCCCGTCGCTGCGCGGCCACCGACACGGCGAGCGCGCCACCCACGATGAACCCGATGACCAGCAACGTCACCCCCGCCAGGGACGCCGCGAGCAACGGCAGCAACCGCCGGGAGGCCGCCGCACCGAGATCCTCGGCGTCGCCCCGCTCCGCGTCAGTGGACACGACCAGCCCAGGATCCAGCCCGCGGACCGCATCGGCAACCGACTCCTCGGCGCCAGGCGCCGTGCGCACCGCGATGAGGTCGACCTGGCCGTGACCGGCCAGCCTGGCCGCCGTGGCGTCGTTGAAGTAGATCCCTGGCCCGGCGACGACGGCCGAGACGCGGTACGTCCCGCGCTGTCCCGCCGCCGTCACGGACACCTGGTCGCCCGGCCGCGCCATCCCTTCGCCCACGGCGATCTCCGCCGGTCCCGGTCCTGCTCCGGGCAAGCCCAGTGAGGCCCAGCCATGACCGGTCCCCTCGGGTCCGGAACCGGCCGCGGCCGGGAAGCTGAAGTCGCCGGCCGCGGACGTGACACCGGGCAGGCCGCGGACCCGCGCGACCAGGTCGGCGGACAGCCGGGCCCGTTCGGGCAGTGCGAGCGGCAGGTCCTCCTCCGGCTGGAACGTTTGCGGCGCCGAGACGACCACGGCGGCCCCGGCGAGGCGGCCGGCCGGTGCGTGCGACCGCAGCCCGGTCTCGGCCAGCACACCGATCCCGGTGACCATGGCCGCCCCGCCGAGCGTCGCGAAACCGATGGCCAGCAGGGCCGCGACGCGGTGGCGGGCGGTGTGCAGCGCGAGGCGCAGCATCGGGTTACTCCGTTTCCAGGGTGGTGACGCGCCGGGCCAGCACGTCGGCGGTGGGGGTGACGAGGGTGTCGACGATCCGGCCGTCGGTCATCAGCAGGGCGAGGTCGGCGCGCGCCGCGGCGGCCGCGTCGTGCGTGACCATCACGACCGTCTGGCCGAGGCTGTCGACCAAGGCGCGCAACAGGTCCAGCACCTCGCGGGCGGTCCGCAGGTCGAGCGCGCCGGTCGGCTCGTCGGCGAACACGACCGCGGGCCGGGTCACCAGCGCACGGGCGATGGCGACGCGTTGCTGCTGACCGCCGGACAGCTCCGCCGGGCGCCTGCCGAGCCGGCCGGCCAGCCCGACCCGCTCGACCAGGGTCCGCAGCCAGGCCTGGTCCGGCGCCACGCCGGCCAGCCGCAGTGGCAGCGTGATGTTGTCCATGATGCTCAGCGAGCCCACCAGGTTGTAGGACTGGAAGATGAACCCGATCCGCTGCCGCCGCAGCTGCGTGCGCCGGGTCTCGTTGAGCGAGCCGATGTCGGTCCCGTCGATCACCGCGCTGCCGCTGGTCGGCGTGTCCAGCCCGGCGGCGCAGTGCATCAGCGTGCTCTTGCCCGACCCCGACGGCCCCATCACCGCGAGGAACGTGCCGCGCGGCACCGTCAGGGACACGTCGTCGAGCGCCCGCACGTCACCGGGATAGACCTTGGTGACATGCGACAGTGCCACGGCGGGCAGCTGGTTCGTCCGCTGTGGACGGACGACGCTCACCGGTGCCGGTAGTGGTCGACGGCCAACGCGATCCCGCTGGCCAGCGTGAGCAGGCCGAACGCCACGCTGATGAACACGTTGACGCTCAGGGACGAGGTGACGACGTTGGCGGCTCCGCTGAGCGCGAGCACGACCCACAGCAGCGGGCGCTTGCTCCGCCAGTCCGGACTGGTCTTCGTGGTGGCTTTCGTTTGCATGCCGGGAAAACTACGGAGACCGGCGCTTGTGGACGATCCCGCCAGCCGGACAGTTGAGGTATAGCAGGCTGTACTTCGCTCCGGGCGCCCAGCCGCTAGTGTCCTGAGTCGGAGGTCCGGTGGCGATAGTCGGCGGATCCAGGTTTTCGCTGGGCGTGCCGGCGGAAGGCGGCTTGTACCGGGTTGTACCAGTGCTTTTCGCCGGTGCGCTCAGCGGGAAGCTGGGCCGTCGAGATCGTCGCCGGACCTCCGGTGCAGGGCGCTAGTCTTCGGGCGGAGGAGGTGTCGCATGCCGGTGGCGCGCAAGCTGGGCGTGGTCGCGCGCAACGCGTTGGACGGTCTCGAGCACCTGGTCGGCGGGCTCGGCACCGCCGTTCTGGCGTTCGCGGCGATGTTCGGCGTCCTGATCACCGCTGCGGCCTGTGTGATCGGCGTCGGCCTGGTCATCGCCCCGTTCACCCTCCGGGTGGTCCGCGCGATCGCCGAGCGGGAACGGTCGCGGCTGTCCCGGTGGCGGCCGTCGGAGTACATGGGCACGCCAATGCCGGTGCCGCGCGAGCTGATCAAGGCCATCCGGGACCGCACCGTGCTGCGGGAGCTGGCCTGGGTGGGCTGCCATGGCACGGCCGGGTTCGTCCTCGGCCTGCTGGGACTGGCCCTGCCCCTGGGCGCGGTGCGGGACATCGTGTTCCCGCTGTACTGGCGGCTGCTGCCGGAGTCCGAGGCCACCGGTCAGCTGGCCCTGTGGACCGCGCACGACTGGGCCGGCGCGTTCGCCGTCACCGCCGAAGGGCTCGTGTTCTTCGTGCTGGCCGCCGTGCTGATCCCGGGGATGGCGCGGCTGCAGGCCCGGTTCGGCCGGACGTTGCTGCACCCGGAGAACACCGACCTCATGCTGCGGATCGCCGAGCTGACCGCGACGCGTGCCGCGGCGCTGGACGCGCACACGGCCGAGCTGCGGCGGATCGAACGGTCCCTGCACGACGGGACGCAGAACCGGCTGGTGGCCGTCAACGTCCTGCTCGGCGCCGCCCGCCGGGCGCTGGCGCGCAACTCCCCGAACGTCGACGACGTGCTCGTCCGGGCGCAGGACGCCACCGAGCAGGCGCTCGCCGAGCTGCGCGCGGTCGTCCGCAGCATCCTGCCGCCGGTGCTGGCCGAGCGCAGCCTGCCCGACGCCCTCACCGCCCTCGCCGCCGCGTGCCCGGTCCCCTGCCTGATCGACGCCGATGTGGGCGGCCGGTGCGCCGCATCAGTTGAGGCCACGGCATACTTCGTCGTCGCCGAGACGCTGACCAACGTCGCCAAGCACAGCGAGGCGCAGAGCGCCGTCGTCAGCCTTTTCCGCCACCGCAGCCAGTTGTATCTGACCATCAGGGACAACGGCCGTGGCGGCGCGGACGAGGGAAGCGGTTCCGGGATCGACGGCATCCGCCGCCGGGTCGAAGCGCACGACGGCAAGTTCGTCCTGACGAGCCCGCCCGGCGGCCCGACCACCCTGTCTGTGAGCCTGCCATGCGGATAGTGATCGCCGAGGACGATCCGCTGCTGCGTCAGGGCCTCGCCCTGCTGCTGCGCGCCGAGTCGCTCGATGTCGTCGCGGTCACCGGCAACCCGGACGATTTCCTCGCCGCGGTGGACGAACACCGGCCCGATGTGGCCATTGTGGACGTTCGCATGCCGCCGACGCACACCAGCGAGGGCATCACCGCGGCCGTCGAGGCGCGGCGGCGGCAGCCGGATCTCGCCGTCCTGGTCCTGTCGGCCTATGTGGAACAGGCCTTCGCCACCGACCTGCTCACCAACGGCACCTCGAAACTCGGGTACCTGCTCAAGGAGCGCGTCGGCCGGGTCGAGGAGTTCCTCACCGCGCTGCACCGGGTCGCCGGCGGCGGCACCGCCATCGACCCCGATGTGGTGTCACAGCTGCTGACCCGCACCCGCCCGGACACCAAGCTGGAGCGGCTGAGCCCACGGGAACGCGATGTCCTGTCCCTGATGGCCGAGGGGCTCGGCAACACCGCCATCGCCGAACGCATGGTCGTCACCGAAGGCGCCGTGCACAAACACATCCGCAGCATCTTCGCCAAGCTCGACCTCGCCCCCACCGACCGCACCGACCGCCGCGTCACCGCTGTCCTGCACTATCTCGACGACGCCCGCCGCAGGTCCTAGGGGGTGCTCACCATGAGCGACCACGGCCGACCACTTCGTCGACTACCGAAAGTCACTGGTGGGGCTGGGTACCGCGGTGCGGCGTGATCCAATACCCTGAGCTGCGTCGGGGTAGTTCAACGCGCGGATGTTCAGGCGGCTCAAGGTGTCGGATATGCAGGAGGACGAGAACCGGTCGTCCGCCTTCGATACGAACCGGCCGCATGTCGCGCGCATTTTCAACGCCCTGCTCGGCGGCAAGGACAACTACCAGGTCGACCGGGACGTGCGCGACCAGTTGCTGGCCCGCGCGCCCGCCATGGGCGACCTGGCCAGGGACGTGCGGTCGTTCATCGGCCGGGTGACGCGGTTCCTGGCCGGTGCCGCGGGTGTCCGGCAGTTCCTGGACTGCGCGCCGGGCATGCCCAACAACGAGAACATCCACGAGGTGGCCCAGCGCGAGAACCGCGAGGCCACGGTCGTGTACACCGCGACTGACCCGGTCGTGCTGGCACACGGCCGCGCGCTGCTGGCGGAGAACGACCGGACCCACTTCGTGCATGCCGACTTCCGGTGCCCTGACCAGGTCTTCGACGACCCCACCGTGCGCAAGTGCATCGACCTGACCGAGCCGGTCGCCGTGTTCCACGTCGGCAGCGTGCAGTACGTCAGCGACGCCCGGGACCCGGCGGAGATCATCGCCGGGTACATCGACCGGATCCCCTCCGGGTCCTACGTCGTGCTC
>CBIMJO010000534.1:0-6743 GCA_966244135.1 uncultured Actinocrispum sp.
TTGAACCACCACCACACGAAGCACACCGGCTCCTCACGAGAAGACCAACCACCCTGTCCACCCCCTGAGGATCTGACCCCACTGCCGCACAGACGGCCCTGTCGGCGTCCTTCCCGCCTAAAACCTGCGTTGTTCAGCAGACTCCTAGAGGGCGCCGAGGGTGTAGGCGTCCACGCCTTCGAGGGATTCGCGGACAGTCCAGCCGGGGCCGGGGGCGATGGGGACCTCGGCGGGGACGACCAGGACCGTGCAGCCCGCGGCCACGGCGGAACGCATGCCCATCAGGGAGTCCTCGACGGCGACGCAGCGGCCGGCGGGCAGGCCCAACGCCGAGGCGCCCATCAGGTACGGGGTGGGGTCGGGTTTGTTGTGGCCGTCGACCTCGTCGCCGCAGATGCTCGCCCGGAAGTAGTCCCGGCCGATGCTGTCCAGGGCGATCTCGGTCAGCGACCGCTCGGTGGACGTCACGAGGGCCATCGGGACATTGTGCGCCTTGAGCGACTCCAGGGCCTCGCGGGCTCCCGGGCGCCACGGCACGCCCTGGCGGAACAGCTCCGCGGTCCGCTCGCTCAGCCAGACGCCCGCCTTGTCCATGGCGGCCTTCTCCAGCTCCAGCCCCAGCGCCGTGAACATCACGATCATGGTGTTGTCCATGTTGGAGCCGACCACCGCGTCGCGGGTCTCCTGGGTGAGCGTGCCGCCCAGCTGCCCCGCCAGCTCATGCAGGCCGATGTCCCACAGCGTCTCCGAGTCGATCAGGGTGCCGTCCATGTCCCACAACACGGCGTCCGGCACTCGTCTCACAGGTCCTCCAGGCTCAGGGCGGTCATAACCCCACCCTACGATCCGACACGACCTCGACAGGTAGTCCAGGTGGGGGTGTGGGGTCGTAGGCTTGGCAAGTGACCGATCACGACTCGCAGACGCCCGCCGAACAGCCCCGCCTGGTCGACCCGGTACTGGTGGCCGCCTTTGAAGGCTGGAACGACGCGGGGGACGCAGCGAGTACAGCGGTCGAGCACCTGCAACTGACCTGGGACGCCACCCCGCTGGCGGACATCGACCCGGACGACTACTACGACTTCCAGGTGACGAGACCCACGGTCCGCCTGGTGGACGGGGTCACCCGGCGCGTGGAGTGGCCGACCACCCGGCTGTCCACCTGCCGCCCGCCCGGCTCCGGTCGCGACATCGTCCTGGTGCACGGCATCGAGCCGAACATGCGCTGGCGGAAGTTCTGCGCGGAGCTGCTGGAGCACATCGAGCGCCTGGGCGTGACCACGGTCGTCACCCTCGGGTCCATGCTCGCCGACACCCCGCACACCCGGCCCGTCCCGGTCACCGGGACCGCGTACGACGCCGCCTCGGCCGCCCGGTTCGGCCTGGAGAACTCCCGCTACCAGGGCCCGACCGGGATCATCGGCGTGCTGCAGGACGTGTGCGTGCAGGCCGGCATCCCGGCGATCACGCTGTGGGCCGCGGTGCCGCATTACGTGTCCCAGCCGCCGTCGCCCAAGGCGACCCTGGCGCTGCTGCACCGGGTCGAGGAGGTGCTGGACGTAGAGGTGCCGCTGGGCGCCCTGCCCGAGCAGGCCGAGGAGTGGCAGCGCACGGTCAGCGAGATGGCCGAGGAGGACGAGGACGTGTCCAACTACGTCCGCGCCCTCGAGGAGCGCGGCGACGCCCAGATCACCCTGAACGAGACCAGCGGCGACGCCATCGCCGCGGAGTTCGAGCGCTACCTGCGCCGCCGCCGGCACGGCGGCCCGGGTCCGGGGCCCGGACCCGGCCGGGGTCCCCGTCCCTCGTCCAGTTGACCCATTCCTTAGCAACGACAACTTCCAGCCACCGGTGACCGCGCCGGTGGCTGGTTTTGTGCGCGGGTACCTGCGGCTTCGCCGAACGCGCCGCGTGTGACGGCCGGGCGCTGGCTGATTCGCGCCGAGCTTTGCCTGATGGTCCGTGGTTAACGTGGATTCACAGCACCTTTGATCGATTCCACGTGGAGAACCACCCTCACCATGACATCGCACCAGGCTGTCTTCCTCCTGCTCGGGCTCGCCGTGATCCTCGTGGTCACGAGGGCCGCGGGCGTGCTCGCCCGGCGCCTGCGCCAGCCGCGCGTGGTGGGCGAGATGGCGGCGGGCATCCTGCTGGGACCGACGTTCTTGCACGGTGCCGTGGCGAAAGCCGTGTTCCCCGCGGATGTGCGGCCGATGATCGCCGCGCTGGCGAACGTCGGGGTCGCGGTGTTCATGTTCATCGTCGGTCTCGAGGTCGACCACCGGCTGCTGCGCCGCGACTCGGTCAGCGCGCTGACGGTGTCGCTGGGCTCGATCCTGGTGCCGTTCGGTCTCGGGTTCGGCGCGGCGTTCCTGATCGGCGGGCCGGACGCGCGGATGCCCGGGTTCGCGCTGTTCCTCGGCACCGCCATGGCCATCACCGCTTTCCCAGTGCTGGCAAGGATTCTGCGCGATCGGGAACTCAGCAGGACCCGGATCGGCGGGCTGGCACTGCTGGCCGCGGCGGTCGGTGACGTGGTCGCGTGGTGCGTCCTGGCCGTGGTGATCGCGGTGACCAGCACCCAGCAGGACCAGTGGCGGGCCGTGCTGCTGGTGCCGTACCTGCTGCTCCTGGTCTTCGCGGTCCGGCCGTTGCTGCGCAGGCTGCCGCCGACGACCAACGGCCTGGTCCTGGCGATGGCCGGGCTGCTGGTGTCGGCCGGTGCCACCGAGTGGATGGGGCTGCACTTCATCTTCGGCGCCTTCGCGTTCGGCCTGGTCATGCCCCGGTCCGGCGTGACCGAGGCGGTGCACGAGCGGGTGGAGACGTTCGGCACGGCACTGCTGCTGCCGATCTTCTTCGTGGTCTCCGGGCTGAACGTCGACCTGTCCGGGCTGAGCACCGGCGGGCTGTCGCAGCTCGGGCTGATCCTGCTGGTCGCGATCGGCGGGAAGCTCGCCGGCGCCTACCTCGGCGCCCGGCTGCGCAGGGAGACGCCCCGCGACGCGGCCGTGCTCGCGGTGCTGATGAACACCCGCGGCCTGACCGAGCTGATCGTGCTGGCCGTCGGCCTGCAGATCGGGATCCTGGACGTCCGGCTGTACTCACTGCTGGTGCTGATGGCGCTGATCACCACCGCCATGACCGGCCCGCTGCTCAGCCCATTGCTGCGGCGCGGCGATCCGGCGTTCCTGCCCGCGTAATCACTGTCCATATAGGACTCACAGTTTCCCAGTAGAACAAGAGGTTTCTTTGTGATGAGCAAGAACACACGGGTTCTCGTGGTCGGCGGCGGGCCCGCCGGGTCGGTGGCCGCGGCCGCGCTGGCACGGCAGGGCGTCTCGGTGCGGGTGCTCGAGGCCGCGCAGTTCCCGCGCTACCACATCGGCGAGTCGCTCACCCCGTCCTGCCGGACCGTCTTCGAGCAGATCGGCGTTGCGGCGAAGCTGGACTCGGCCGGGTTCGTGGCCAAGCACGGCGGGGTGATCCGCTGGGACGCCGACAGCTGGGTGTTCGACTGGGGCGCGCAGATCAACGCCCGCTCGTGGCAGGTCGACCGCAGCGAGTTCGACGCGCTGCTGCTGGACCACGCGAAGAGCAGCGGCGCTGAGGTCTCGATGGGCGTCGCGGCCAAGGAGGTCGTGTTCACCGGCGACCGGCCCACGGCCGTGCACTGCGCGGGACCGGACGGCGAGTTCACCATCGACGACTTCGACTACCTGATCGACGCGACCGGCCGCGCGGGCCTGCTGAGCGCGCGTCACTTCCAGGACCGCTACCAGCACAACAACCTGCGCAACGTCGCGATCTGGGGCTACTGGGAGGACGCGAAGGTGCTGCCGGGCACGCCGGCCGGCGGGATCAACATCATCTCCTCGCCCGAGGGCTGGTACTGGATCATCCCGTTGCGCGGCGGGCGGACCAGCATCGGCTTCGTCACCGGCAAGGACGGCTTCGCGGCGCGGCGCGCCCGGCACGACTCGGTGGAGTCGGTCTACCGCGAGCTGCTCGACGAGGCGGAGGCCGTGCGCGACCTGGTCGGCGGCGCGAGCTACCAGGGCAAGGCCAGGGTGGAGACCGACTACTCGTACGTCAGCGGCCGGTTCAGCGGACCGGGCTACCTGATCGTCGGTGACGCGGCCTGCTTCCTGGACCCGCTGCTGTCCTCGGGCGTGCACCTCGCGGTGTACAGCGCCTTCAACGCCGCGGCCAGCATCGCCTCGATCGCCCGCGGTGAAGTGTCCGAAGAGGACGCCACGGCCTACTTCGAGCACGCCTACCGCCGGGCCTACACCCGGCTGCTGGCGCTGGTGAGCGTGATGTACGAGCGTTACCTGGGCAAGGACGGCTTCTTCCACACCTCCGACCGCCTGGTCGGCACCGCCACACCGGGCCAGGCCGACTCACTGTCCTTTGTGGAGATCATCGCCGGCGTGTCGGACATGCGCGAGGCCACCGACGCGTCCACCCGCATCCTGACCGAGCGGCTGGTGGACGAGGCCCTGCGGATCCAGCAGCGGTTCGTCTCCGGCGAGGAGGGCGGGCCGGGCATGCCGGACTTCTCCTCGGTGCTGGAGAACCCGTTGCGGGACGCCGAATCGGTGGAGTTCCGGCTGGTCACCGAGCCCCGCCTCGGCCTGCAACGCGTCCCGGCGGGCGAGCGCGTGGAGTCGGCGGTATGAGCGGGCACACCGACGTTCTGGTCATCGGCGGCGGCCCGGCGGGGTCGACGGCAGCGGCCATGCTGGCGCGCAACGGTTTCCAGGTCGTCCTGCTGGAACGGGAGGTGTTCCCGCGCTATCACATCGGCGAGTCGCTGCTGGCGTCCTGCCTGCCGACCCTGCGGCTGTCCGGCGCGTTCGACAAGGTCAAGGCCGCCGGGTTCACGGTCAAGCGCGGGGCCGTCTTCCTCTGGGAGGACGACGAATGGCTGCTGGACTGGCGCAAGCTGGTCGACCCGGACGCGTGGTCGTGGCAGGTCGACCGCGCCACCTACGACGACATCCTGCTGCGCAACGCGGCCGACCAGGGCGCGACGGTGATCGAGGAGGCCACGGTCCGGCGGGTGGTGTTCGACGGCGACCGGCCGGTGTCGGCCGAATGGACCCGGCACGGCGAAACGCACACGACGTCGTTCGACTTCCTGGTCGACGCGTCCGGCCGCACCGGTGTGCTGGCCAAGAAGCACTTCGACATGCGCACACCCCACGCCCAGTTCCAGAATGTCGGCATGTGGGGCTATTGGACGGGCGCACGACTGCTGCCCGGCAGCCCGGAGGGCGCGATCAACGTCGTGTCCTCCTCGGACGGCTGGTACTGGCACATCCCGTTGCCAGGGGACAGATGGAGCGTCGGCCTGGTCACGCACAAGAACCGGTTCGCCGAGCAACGCACCCGCTACGACTCGGTCGGCGACTACTACCTGGACATGGTCAACGCGCCCGAGGAGCTGCGGAACCTGTTGCAAGGAGCCAAGTTCGAGGGCCAGGTGCGGGTCGAGCAGGAGTACTCCTATGTGGCCGAACGGTTCTGCGGTCCGGGTTACGTGATCGTCGGCGACGCGGCGGCGTTCCTGGACCCGTTGCTGTCCACCGGTGTGCACCTGGCACAGTACAGCGCGATGGTGGCCGCGGCGGCGATCGCGACCACGCTGCGCGGCGAGATGCCCGAGCCGGATGCCTTGGCGTTCTTCGACTACACCTACCGTCGCGCGTACTCCCGGATGCTGGTGCTGGTCACTCGGATGTACCGCGACTACATCGGCACGGACGACTACTTCGGCCAGTCCCAACGCCTTGTGCACGACGACGGCGACCAGCCGGTGCAGTCGTTCACCAAGATCACCGCGGGCCTGACCGACCTGGGCGAGGCGTCCGGCAGCACGGCTCGGGTGGCCACCGCGGCGATCCTCGACGCGGCCGAGGACGTCACCGAACCGAACGAGCGCTACATGGGCGGGATCGACATGTCGCCGGTGTGGAACATCTGGCGCGATCCGCTCGGCCCGGACACCGCGATGGGCGACATCCGCATCACCACCGAGCCCCGGCTCGGCCTGTACCGGCAGGAGGCCACCCGATGACGACTGCACCCAGCGCACCCAGCCCGCTGCCGTTGATGGAGCTCAGTTCCGGCCTGTTCGTGGCCAAGACCCTGAGCACCGCGGTCCGCCTGGGCCTGTTCGCGCTGATCGACGAGCACGGCGGGCTGACCGCGGCCGGGCTCGCCGCCAAGCAGGGCATCCACCCCAGACCGGCGGAGATGCTGCTCACCGGGTGCGCGAGCCTGGGCCTGCTGGTCAAGGACGGCGACCGGTACGGCAACTCGCCGCTGGCCGCGCACTACCTGGTGCCGGGTGGCCGGTACTACTTCGGCGACTACCTGATGATGCTCGACGGCCGGGCCTACGACGGCTGGATGCGGCTGGCCGAGGCGGTCGGCGGGAACCGGCCCACCACATGGGATCCGGACGTCCAGGAGTCCATTTTCGACGCCGGTGACCCCAAGATGGCCGAGTTGTTCTGGCGGGGCATGCACTCCCTGGCCGTGTTCACCGCACGGGCGCTGGCCGAGGCGTACGACTTCTCCGGCGTCCGGCGGCTGCTCGACGTCGGTGGTGGCGGTGCGGCTTACACGATCGAGCTGTGCCGCGCGTATCCCGACCTCACCGCCACCGTGTTCGATCTGCCGTTCGTGTGCGAACAGACCGCCGAACGGATCGCCGAGGCCGGGCTGAGCGA
>CBIMJO010000535.1:0-6738 GCA_966244135.1 uncultured Actinocrispum sp.
GACCGCCGTCAGGCCGAGCCCGATCAGGTACCAGGCGCCTTGGTCGGCGAACAGGTTCTGGACGGCGAAGTACAGGATCGCGCCCAGGATCGGGCCCTCGAACGTGCCCAGCCCGCCGACCAGCACCATGAAGATCATCGCGGCCGACCACTGCACGCCGAAGATCGACTGCGGCTGGATGAACAGGGTGTTCGCCAAGGTCAGCGCCCCGGCGGCGCCGCAGCCGAACCCGGCGAGCACGAACAGCAGCAGCTTCAGCGGCCGGGCCCGCACCCCAAGCGACGCGGCTGCCGGTTCGTCGTCCCGGATCGCCTGCAGCGCCGCGCCCGTGCGGTGCCGGAGCAGCAAGAACAGGAGCACCAGCAGCACGACCGCGAAGCCCAGCGTCAGCCAGTACGTGAGCGCCCGCCGGACCTCGGGCGCGAAGACGTTCAGCCCCTGCAACGAGACGCCCGTCCCGCCACCCAGATCATGGTCGAGCAGGAACAACACGGCGATGGCCTCGGCGACAACCCATGTGCCGACCGCGAACTGGCCGCCGCGGAGCCGCAGAACCAACAACGACAACACCAACGCCAGCACCGCCGAACCCAAAGCGGCGAGCACCACGGCGAGGTACGGCTGGATGCCCTGTTGGGTCAGCAGAATCGTCCCGTACGCGCCGAAGCCGATGAACGCCTGCTGCCCCACCGAGACCAGGCCCGCGTACCCGGCCAGCGCGTTCCACATCACCGCGAGGATGACGAAGATCAGCAGGCTGGTCAGCTGCTGCACGACATTGGCGTCGAACACCTGGGGCACCGCGAACAACCCCACACCGACCAGGATGAAGACACCGGAGGCGATCCGGGAGGCCGGGCTGGAGCGCTGGACTGTCCACTGTGGAAGAGCCGCGGCGGTCATGCGGTCGCCCTCCTGACGGCGATGAACCGGCCGCGCGGGCCGGCGAGGATGACGAGGAAGACCAGGTGCCCGGCCAGGATCGCGTACTGCGGGTCGATGGCGGCGCCGATGGTCTGAGCCACGCCGAGCACGATCCCGCCGGTCAACGTGCCCCACAACGAGCCGAGCCCGCCGATGACGACCGCCTCGAACGCGAAGATCAGCTGCGTCGGCCCGCTGGACGGGTCGAACGTGGACTGCATCGCCAGGAAAGCACCCGCGAGCGCGGCCACGGCAACAGCGATCGCGGTGGCCCTCGCGTACACCGAGGCCGCAGGCACACCGACGAGCGCGGCGGTGTCCGGATCCTGCGCGGTGGCCCGCATCTCCCGGCCCATCCCGGTGCGGCGCAGCATGAACTGCAACCCGCCGAGCACGGCCACGGCGACCGCGAGGATCACGACCCCGAGGTACGGCACCGACAACTGATCGGTGAGCCGCCAGCTCCCGGTGGCCAGCGAACCGACCGACGGGCCCAGCGACCGGACGTCCGGCGAGAAGATCTCCAGCAGCGCGTTCTGCAGCACGATGGCCAGTCCGAACGTGGTCAGCAGCGGGGTCAGCTCTCCGCCGCGCAGGCTTCGCGCCAGAACCGTGCGCTGCAAGAGGTAACCGATCACGAGCATCGCAGGCAGCACCAGGATGAGCGCCAGCGGAACGGACATGTGCGCCTCGGTGACGAGCACCCACACCCCGAACGCGCCCAGCACCGCGATGTCGCCATGGGCGAGGTTGATGATCCGCATGACACCGAACATCAGCGACAGTCCACATGCGAACAACGCGTACAGGCCGCCGAGGAACAACCCCTGCACGACAGCGTTGACCCAGGTCATGCCGATCCCTTCCGCGCCAGGCCGAAGTACGCGCCGGTGACCTGATCTCGGGTCACCGAACGAGCGGGCGCCTCGAGCGCGACCCGGCCTTCGAGCATGCACACCACCCGGTCCGCCACCGACATCGCGCGCCCAAGATCCTGTTCCACCAGGACGATCGTCGTGCCACCGCCGATCAGCACCGACAGGCACTCGTACACCGAGTCGACCGCGACCGGGGCGAGGCCGAGCGAGACCTCGTCGAGCAACAGCACCCGCGGGTTGGTCATCAGCGCCCGCCCGATCGAGGTGGCCTGTTGCTGGCCGCCGGACAGGTTCGAGGCGCGCTTGTGCCGCAACGGTTCGAGCATCGGGAACGCATCCAGGACGGTCTTGAGGGACCACGGCCCCTTCCTGGCCCGGCGGCCGGCGACGAGCAGGTTCTCCTCGACGGTCAGCTCCGGGAACAGCTTCCGGCCTTCGGGGACCAGGGCAACGCCCAGCGCCACCCGGCGATGCGCGGCGAGACCGGTGATGTCCTTGCCGTCGAACGTGATCGTGCCCGCGGCAGCGGGGTGGGCACCGGCGATCGTTCGCAGCAGGGTGGACTTGCCCGCGCCGTTCGCGCCGACGAGAGCCACCACTTCACCTTCGCGCACCTCGAGGGAGACATCGCGCACGGCCTGCAACAGGCCGTGTTTCGCGTCCACATGGGACACCTGCAACATCAGTGCCCACCTCCCAGGTAAGCGTCGACCACGTGCGCGTCGCTGAGCACGGCCTCGGGCTCACCGTCCGCGATCACCCGCCCGGCGTCCATGCACACCAGCCGTTCGACGACCTGGACCAGCACGTGCACGATGTGCTCGATCCACACGATGCTGATTCCCAGCCCGTGCAACTGTTTGATGGTGCCGACGAGTTCGTCCGCCTCTGCGTCGGTGAGGCCACCGCCGATCTCGTCGAGCAGCAGCACCTGCGGCCCGGTCGCCAGCGCACGGGCCAGCTCAAGCCGCTTGCGGTGCAACAACCCGAGCGTGTCGGCACGCCGGTTGGCCAGCTCGATCAACCCGCACAGCTCCAGCACCTCGACACAGCGCTGGTACGCGTCTTTCCGGGACAGGCGTGTGCCATAGGAGACGCCGACGAGGACGTTCTCCAGCACGGTCATCCCGCCGAACGGCCGCGGGATCTGGAAGGCGCGCCCGATTCCCTTGCGGCACCGCATCTCCTGGCGCAGCTTGGTGACGTCCTGGCCGCCGATGTGGACAGTGCCGCGATCGGGCGTGATCGCACCCGCGAGCACGCCGAGCAACGTCGTCTTGCCGGCGCCGTTCGGTCCCACGATCCCGACCGCCTCGCCGGGGCCGACGCTGAAGTCGACCTCGTTGAGCACCCGCAGATCGCCGTAGTTGAGCGACAGGCCGAGCCCGGCGAGGGCGGGCTCGGTCGCTTGGACGGGCTTGTTCTGCACGGTGCTCATGCGGTGTAGGGGCGCAGCTTCGCGGCGACCGGGACGTTCGGGTCGCTGGAGTTGTCGCACAGCACGAAGTCCAGTTTGTACGGGCTGCCGGCCGGGGCGGCGATCCACTGGCCGCCCAGGATCGGCGCGGCGACCACGTTGGCGTTCGGGCCTTTGCCCCACTGCAGGCGCCCGACCGGGGTCTGCACGTCGAGGGCGCCGATCGCCTTGGCCAGCCCCTTGCGGTCCTTGGGATCCGTGACCTTCTGGAACGCGGCGGCGGCCACGTCGAACAGCGCCAGGCTCGGGCCCAGCTGCTGGTTCCACTGCTTGCCCGCGGACTTCTGGTAGCCGTCGCCCAGCTGCTGTGAGGTGATCTTGGTCAGCGAGGAGGTGTACGGGTAGGTCGGCGTCCAGTAGGCGCCGCCCGCGATGTTCACGCCGATCGGGCCGAGCGCCTCCACCTGGGACGGGAACAGGCCGGTCTTGGCGATCTGCGCGATCTTGGGGTGGTAGCCCTGCTGCGCGGCCTGCCGCCAGAAGGTGGCGAAGTCCGACGGGATCGGGAAGGCGTTGAAGATCTCGCAGTTCTCCGCCTTGAACTTGGCGATCTGCGAGGAGAAGTCGTTGGTGCCGTCGGTGTAGGCGCCCGGGTCGACGATGGTGAACCCGGACTTGGTCAGCAGCGGGCCCAGCGCCTGGCGGATGGCGTTGCCGTCGGAGTCGTTGGGCCACATGACCCCGACCTTCTTGTTGGTGTCCACTTGCGACCACAGGGTCTGGTAGGCGTTGTGGAACTGCTCGACGCCGAAACAGAAGTGGTACGTGTACTGGAACGCCTGCTTCTGGTCGGGTTTGGCGCCACGACCGAAGTACCATGCCTCCCAAGGCACGACCGTCGACACGCACGGGACACCGGCGGCCTCGCAGGCGTCCGAGACCGGGTTGACCGTCTCCGGGGTGGACGTGGTGAGCATCAGGTCGACGCCGTCGCCGTTGATCAGGTCGTTGGCCACCTGCGCGGACCGCTGCGGGTTGGACTGGCTGTCCTTGTCGATGATCTGGACGTCGAACTTCGTGCCGCCGAGGGTCAGGCCCGCCGCGAACGCCTGCCTGGCCAGGTCGAGCACGTAGCCGTCCGGCTCGCCGAACCCGGCGGCCGGACCGGTGCGCGGGCTGACAAAGCCGATCTTGATCGCGCCCGAGCCGCCGGAACTGCTGGTGCCGGCGCCGATCCGGCACGCGGCCAGCGCCGGACCGGCCATGATTCCCAGGCCCGCGGCCCGTAACAGCTGCCGTCTGCTCACACCGGAGTTCGGGGAGTGGGGCATCGTCGCCTCCCGTTGGAAAAGGTGGACGGGACCGTAGGGAGCGGCGCCGGACCGGGTCAAGACGTTGTTCTGATAATCGAGATCTGTGGTTAATATGCGGAATGGCACCTCGAACGGACGCCGATCCGGCCGGTTTCTCCCAGTCCCTGGAGCGCGGCCTGCAGATCCTGGCCGAGTTCAGCGAGGGCCGGCCGGTGCTCGGCATCGCCGACCTCTCGCGGTCGGCAGGTCTCAACCGCAGTACCACCTACCGCTACGTCGCCACCCTGGCCAAGCTCGGCTACCTGGAGCAGGACCCGGACAGCAAGAAGTACTCGCTCGGCCCGCGCGCGGTCGACCTCGGCTACGCGGCGATCACGTCGATGGAGATCACCCGCGTCGCCGGGCCCGACCTGCAGGCGCTGGCCGACAAGACCGGCTACACCGTGAGCATGGCGGTGCTCGACGGGCCGGACGTGGTCTACATCGACCGGCACCGCAGCGGCCGGGCCGGGGTCGCGGCGATGAGCCTGCACCTGAACGTCGGCTCCCGGCTGCCCGCGTACTGCACCGCGCTCGGCAAGGCGTTGCTGGCCCACCAGGAACCGGCCGCGCTGCGAACCCTGCTGGACCGCACCGACCTGGCCCGCCGCGGCCCGAAGACGATCACCGCCCGCGAGCAGCTGATGGTCTCGCTGGCCCGGGTCCGGCGCGGCGGGATCGCGGTCAACGACGAGGAGCTGGCCGCCGGCCTGCGGGCGGTCGCCGCCGCGGTGCGTGGCCGCAGCGGCGGGGTCGTCGCGGCGGTGAACGTCGCCGTGCACCTCACGCACTGGAACACGACCATCGACTCGGTGGTCAACCGGCTGGAAGGCCCGCTGCGCCGGACGGTCGCGGACATCGAGTCGCGGCTCGGATTCCGCACGTAGTTCACTATCTAAATATTGAATCTGACTATCGGAACGATTGATTGACAGTGCTGGTGAGCGGCACCAGACTCTGCCGCCATGCGCGTCCAGGCGGCGGTCTTCGCCCAGCAAGACGGCCCTTTCCGGGTGGAGGACGTGGACCTCGACGGTCCCGGCCCCGGTGAGGTGCTGGTCCGGATCGCCGCGACCGGCATCTGCCACACCGACGGCCTGGCGCGGCACGGTGACCTGCCGTTTCCCGCTCCCGGCGTGCTCGGTCACGAAGGCGCCGGCACGATCGCCGCTCTCGGCACCGGGGTGACGGGATTCGCCGAAGGTGATCACGTCGTCATCGGCTGGCCGTGGTGCGGCTCATGCCGCAACTGCCTCGCCGGTGAGCCCCGGTACTGCGCCCGGTTGGGGACGTTGCTGGTCGGCGGGACGCGGCCGGACGGGCCCTCCGCGTACTGCCGGGCCGACGGTTCGGCTCTGTACGGCCATTTCTTCGGCCAGTCGTCGTTCGCGACCTACTCGATCGCCGACGCCCGCAGCCTGGTGCCCGTGCCGCGGGATGTCCCGCTGGACCTGCTCGGCCCGCTGGCGTGCGGGCTTTCCACTGGCGCGGGCGCGGTGCTGAACACGCTGCGGCCCGAGGCGGGGTCGAGCCTGGTGATCTACGGGACCGGCTCGGTCGGCCTCGCCGCCGTGATGGCCGCACGAAACACCGGCGCCACAACGATCATCGCCGTCGACCGGCACCGCTCCCGGCTCGACCTCGCCCTCGAACTCGGTGCCACGCACACGATCGACACCTCCGAGGTGGATGCTGTCGAGGCGGTCACCGACATCTGCGGCGGCCCGGCCGACAACGCGTTGGAGTGCACCGGGATCATCTCCGTGGTCCGTCAGGCCGCCGACTCCGTCGGTATGCTCGGCACGTGCGCCCTGATCGGCGGCGCCCCGGCGGCCGCGGAGTTCACCCTCGACCACCTGACCACGTTGTGGGGTAAGCGAATCGTCGGCGTGCTCGGCGGTGGCGGCCGCAGCACCCAGCTGATCCCCGCCCTGATCGACCTCTACCGCCAGGGCCGGTTCCCGATGGACCGGCTGGTGTCCTGGTTCGACTTCGACCAGGTGGAGGACGCGCTGGCCGCGTCCCACGCGGGCGACGTGATCAAGCCGATCGTCCGTATGCCCTGCTCAACTCCCGCGGAGGAACACTGATGACGCGCACCCGTGACCTGCTCATCGGCGGCAAGGACGTGCCCGCCCGCTCGGGCCGCACCACCGAGGACGTCAGC
>CBIMJO010000536.1:0-6737 GCA_966244135.1 uncultured Actinocrispum sp.
CGTCCGCAACGCGGGCGCCGACCCCAACGCACTGTGGGGCGACCCCATCACCCAGCCCCGGACCTGGGCCGCGCACAACCCCTACGACCTGGCCGCGCGCCTGCGCGGCATCCCCGTCTACCTCTCGGCGGGCAACGGCCAGCCCGGCCCCCTCGACCCACCCGGCTCGCAACCAGACGGCCTCGAACAACTCCTCGGCGAGCAGTCCGTCGCCCTGGCCGACACTTTGCGCGCCGACCACGTCCGGGTCACCACCGATTTCTACGGCCCCGGCCGCCACACCTGGCCCTACTGGCAACGCGCCCTGCACAACGCATTCCCGTTGCTGACAAAAGCCTTGATGGCTCATTAGGAAGACCCTCCGGAGGGAAATTCCCGCCCGCCCGGAACCGCGGCACGCCTGGCAGGTCCCGGATCAGGTGACGCGAGCCATCCGTGATGGCCTGCTGGACGCAGCCCTCGAGGTGGCGCCGTTGGCCGATGATCCGAGTTGTTCCTTGGACGAGCGACTCAGGCTGGTTCGGATCCGCATCAGCTGGCGGCGGCACGAACGCGGATCCTGCCGACGCTGGGGCGGCCATTAGCTGGGCGGCTGGACACCTTCGCGACTGTTCGCTGTGTATGGACAGCCCGGCTCATCAAGGGGCATCTGACCGAGTGGCGCCGATGGATCGACGAAGCCCTGGTGGCACTCGGGTCAGCGGTCGAGCTGTCCGGGTAGCCGGTGAGGCCATCGCTCTGGCCCGGCGGGCACAGGACGATGTGGCTTGGCTGATGGCGCTCTAGGCCCGGGGATTCCTGGTCAGCGCCTCGGCCAACGCCAAATCCCCGCAGGCCGTCCGGCAGCCAGGACCAGGCCATGGAGCCGCACGATGCGGGTTTCTAGGTGAGGGTCTCCAGGAGGTGGGCTCGGTGGGTGGTGGGGGTGCCCCAGGCGGAGTGGAGGGCGCGGATCTTGGTGAGCCAGAGGCTGATGTCGTGTTCGAGGGTGTAGGCGATGGCTCCGTGGACTTGGAGGGAGGTGCGCATGGCGCGGTAGGCGGCGTCGCCCGCGGCGATCTTGGCGGCGGAGACGTCGATCTCGCCGATGGCGGCGCCATAGACCAAGGGGCGGGCCAGTTCCAGGGCGATGTGCACCGAGGCCAGGTGGTGCTTCACGGCCTGGAACGAGCCGATGGGATGGCCGAACTGGGCGCGCTGCTTGGCGTAGTCGACGGTCCGCGTCAGTAAGGCCCGTCCGGCGCCGAGGAGCTGGGCCGCGCAGGCGAGTACACCGCGCTCGAACGCACCCGGGACAGAACCGATCTCGTCGGAAGGGCGGACGGCGAACAGATGCCGGCAGGGGTCCACGGACTCGACGCGGTCACCGACCGTGGCCGAGAACACCGTGTCCCCCTCCAGGAAGAACACCCGATTAGCGACATCCGCGTCCACGGCATACGGCACGTGCGGCGCGACGGCGGCCGTGCCGAGCAATGCGCCGTCGAGCACGGTCGGCAGCACGGCGAGGGTCTCGATCGCCGGACCGGGCAACGCGTGATAGCCGATGGCCTCCATGGCGACGACCAGGTCGATGGGTTCGCCGTCCACCGCGATGGTGGTGACCCCGAGGTCGGCCAGCCTGCGCCACACCGCCAAGCCCGGCGCATGCTCACCGGCCGCCCAGGCGCGGGCGACGTCGGACTTGGCGAGCAGCGAGTCCACAGTGTCCGCGAACTGGACCTGTTCGGCACTGAGGGCGAATCTCATGGGCGACTCCGGGACGGACGGCTGCGCGGGCAGGGGTCAGCGGGGCAGGCCGAGGATGCGCTCGGCGATGACGTTGCGCTGGATCTCGTTGGTACCGGCGTAGATCGGGCCGGCGAGCGAGAACAGGTAGCCGTCCATCCACCGGCCGGCCAGCTCGCCCTCGGCGCCGAGCAGGTCGAGCGCGGTCTCGTGCATGGCGATGTCCAGATCGGACCAGAACACCTTGTTCACGCTCGACTCGGCGCCGAGCGAGCCGCCCTCGGCCAGCCGGGTCACCGTGCCGAACGTGTACAGCCGGTACGCCTGGGCGCCCAGCCACGCGTCGACCACGCGGTCGCGCAACGCCGGATCGGGCCGCTCGCGCCACAGCTCCAGCAGCCGCCGCGCGGTCGCCAGGAACCGGCCGGGGCTGCGTAACGACAGCCCCCGCTCGTTGCTGGCCGTGCTCATCGCGACCTTCCAGCCGTTGTCCACCTCGCCGATGACGTCCTCGTCCGGGACGAACACGTCGTCGAGGAAGATCTCGGCGAACCCGGGTTCCCCGTCGAGCTGGGCGATCGGCCGGACGGTCACCCCGGGCGCGCGCAACGAGAACATGAAGTACGTCAGCCCGCGATGGCGTTCACCCGAGGTGCGGAACAGCCCGAACCCGCGATCGGCGTAGGCCGCGCGCGAACTCCACGTCTTCTGGCCGCGCAGTGACCAGCCACCCGAGGTGCGGGCTGCGGACGCCCGGATCGCCGCGAGGTCGCTGCCCGCCTCCGGTTCCGACCAGGCCTGCGCCCAGATCTCCTCGGCGCTGGCCATTCTGGGCAGGATCCGGTCGAGCTGCTCCTCGGTGCCGTGTGTGAACAACGTGGGCGCCAGCAGGAAGATGCCGTTCTGGCTCACTCGCGCGGGCGCACCGGCCGCGTAGTACTCCTCCTCGAAAACGAGCCACTGCAACAGGGACGCGTCCCGGCCGCCGTACGCGGCGGGCCACGACACCACGGAAAGCCTTGCTTCGCACAGCTTTCGTTCCCAGGCGCGGTGTGCCTCGAAGCCCTCCGGGGTGTCCAGTGAGGGCAGCCCGGCCGGGGCGTTCGCGGCCAGCCACGAGCGGACCTCGTCGCGGAAGGCCAGGGTGTTCTCGTCCAGATCCAGGTTCATTGCCGTTCTTTCGCAGCACTGTCTTTTCCGGCACTGTCTTTCATGGCGCGGGCGTCCATCCCGGCGAGGGCGTCGGGGGAGACCTCGGCGTTGTGCGCGTGCGCGAAATGGTGCAGCCCGAAGACCGAGTCCATCCCGGTGCGCATCCCCATCAGGTCCTCGGCCTGGTTCACCGCGCGCTTGGCCAGCGCGAGCCCGAACTGCGGCATCTCGGCGATCCGGCCGGCCAGCCGTAACGTCTCGTCCCGCAACGACTCCCGGGGCACCACCCGGTTGACCATCCCCCAGTCCTGGGCCTGCTGGGCGGTGAACCGGTCGCCGGTGAACAGCACCTCCTTGGCCGCGCGCGGGCCGAGCACCCACGGATGGGCGAAGTACTCGACGCCCGGAATCCCCATGCGCACCACGGGATCCGCGAAGAACGCGTCGTCCGAGGCGACGATCAGGTCGCACACCCAGGCCAGCATCAGGCCACCGGCGATGCACGCGCCCTGCACCATCGCGATGGTGGGCTTGGGAATCTCCCGCCACCGGCGGCACATTCCCAGGTACACCTCCATCTCCCGGGCATACCGCTGGTCGCCGCCCGGCCTGCCGACATGGTCCCACCACATGACGGCCTTGCGCTCGAAGGAGACGTCGACATCGCGCCCAGGCGTGCCGATGTCATGCCCCGCGGAGAAGTGCTTTCCTTCCCCCGCAAGGATGATGATCCGCACGTCATCGTCGTTGACAGCGGCACCGAACGCCTCGTCGAGCGCGTACGTCATCGCGGAGTTCTGCGCATTGCGGTACTCCGGCCGGTTCATCGTGACGATGCCGGCCGCACCCTCGCGCTCGTATCGGACGACGCTCATGATTCTCCCCTTAGGACACGTTTCAGCACCTTGCCGGACGGGTTGCGCGGCAGGCTCGCCACGAACTGCACCATCCGAGGTGTCTTGAAGTTTGCCACGCGGGTCTGACAAAAACCGATGACGTCGTGTTCGGACAGGTCAGAGCCCTCGCGGCGGACCACGAACGCCTTGCCGACCTCACCGAGCCGGGCGTCCGGCACACCCACCACGGCCGCCTCCACGACACCGTCCAAACGCGCCAGGACCTGTTCGATCTCCGCGGGGTAGACGTTGAACCCGCCGCAGATGTACATGTCCTTCAAGCGATCCGTGATCGTGAGGTAGCCGCGCTCGTCCAGCCGCCCGATGTCGCCGGTGTGCAGCCAGCCGTCCGCGTCGATCGCGGCGGCGGTGGCCTCCGGGTCGCCGAGGTAGCCGAGCATGACATTTCGGCCCTGTACAAGGATTTCCCCGTTGTCGGCGATCCGCACCGTGCACCCCGCCGCGGCAGGCCCGGCGGTCGTTGCTACAGTGGTCGCATCGTCGGTCGGATGGCACAACGTCACCACGACCGCCTCAGTCAGGCCGTATCCGGTCAGCACGGTGTCGAACAGTTCCCGTTGCATTCGTTCAACAAGCGCCACAGGAACGACGGCGGCACCGGTGACCGCCAGCCTCAGCCTGGACAGCCCAGCGGCCGCCGGACTGTCCATGATGGACCGGAAAACGGTCGGTGCCCCAGGAAGGACGGTGATCTTCTCGCTCTGCAACAACTCAATAGTGGTAGCCACGTCGAACACGGCCTGCGGGACCATGGTCGCGCCGGTGAGCAGGCAGGCCAGGATCCCTGCCTTGTAACCGAAGCTGTGGAAGAACGGGTTGACGACGAGGTAGCGGTCGGCCGCATTGAGCCCGGTGCGGGCCGCCCATGCCTCGGCCACCCCCAGCGACTGCCGGTGGGCGCTCATCGCGCCCTTGCTGCGCCCGGTGGTGCCGGAGGTGTACAGGATGTCGGCCACGTCGTCCGGCTGCGCCGGTGACTCGAAGGACGCCTCGGGCCACTCGGTGTCCACCGGCACGACGTGAACCCGGGACGCCAGCAGGGAATCGGCCTCGAGCAGGGCCGCCTGCCGGTCCACGCCAAGGAACTCGCCCGCGACGAACAGGCCGCGCGCCCCGCTGCGGTTGATCACGTCGAGTGCCTCGGCCGCGGTGAACCGGGTGTTGATCGGCACGAGGGTGGCGCCCGCGTACAGCACGCCGAGCGCGGATGTCACCCAATGATGTGAGTTCGGTGCGTAGATCGCGACGCGGTCACCGCGCGTGATGCCCATCGCGGACAAGCCGTACGCCACTGCCGTGACGCGGTCGTGCAATGCCTGGAAGCCCAGCCTGACCTCACCGTCGACCACCGCTTCGGCGTCCCCGTGGACGCGGGCGGCTTCGATGAGCGCGGCTGGGACGGTTTCTCGGCGCACACTCACCTCCTCAAGCAAGTGCTTGGTAGGCTAGCCGATGTGAGCTTCCGTCAACAGCTTCGGAGCTGGCTCGAGGACAACCTCCGGGGCGAGTTCGCACAGCTGCGCGGGGCCGGCGGCCCCGGACGGGAGCATGAGCACTTCGAGCTGCGCCTGGAGTGGGACCGCAGGCTGGCCAAGGCGGGCTGGACCTGCCTGGGCTGGCCGGCCGAGCATGGCGGCAGGCAGGCGAGCGTCGAGGAACAGGTGATCTTCCACGAGGAGTACGCGGCCGCGCGTGCCCCCGCGCGGGTGAGCCACATCGGCGAGGAGCTGCTGGGGCCGACGCTGATCGCGTTCGGCACGAAGGAGCAGCAGGCGCGGTTCCTGCCCGGGATCGCCGCGGTCGAGGAGCTCTGGTGCCAGGGCTACTCCGAGCCCGGCGCGGGCTCGGACCTGGCGGCGGTGTCCACCACGGCCACAATGGACGGTGACGAGTGGGTGGTCACCGGGCAGAAGGTGTGGACGTCGCTGGCGCACGTGGCCGACTGGTGCTTCGTGCTGGCCCGCACGGTGCCCGGCTCGCGGCGCCGGCAGGGCCTGTCGTACCTGCTCGTCCCGATGGACCAGCCGGGCGTCACGGTCCGGCCGATCCGCCAGCTGACCGGGACGAGCGAGTTCAACGAGGTCTTCTTCGACCGGGCGCGCACGCCCGCGGACATGGTCGTCGGCGAGGACGGCTGGCGCGTGGCCATGGGCACGCTCGCCTTCGAGCGCGGGGTGGCCACGTTCGGCCAGCAGGTCGGCTTCCGGCGTGAGCTGGACGCCCTGGTGGCGCTGGCCGAGCGCATGGGCGCGATCGACGACCCGGTCATCGCCGACCGCCTGGCCCGCGCCCGCATTGGCCTGGACGTGATGCGCGCGCACGCGATCCGGACGCTGTCACGCGAGGACCCCGGCTACGAGGCGTCCGTGTCCAAGCTGGTCTGGGCGAGGTGGCACCGCGACCTCGGCGAGCTGGCCATGGACATCGCCGGCCCGGCGGGCATGTTCGACGGCGACCTGGACGAGTGGCAGCGGCTGTGCCTGTTCAGCCGCGCGGACACCATCTACGGCGGGTCGGACGAGATCCAGCGCAACATCATCGCCGAGCGCGTGCTCGGCCTGCCCAAGGAGCCGCGCCCGTGATCCCTGCCTGCCCCGAGGGCCGCGACCTGCTGGCCGGGAAAGTCGTCGTGGTGACCGCGGCCGCGGGCACCGGGATCGGTTCCGCGGCGGCCCGCCGGTGCCTGGCGGAGGGCGCCAGCGTGGTCATCAGCGACCAGCACGAGCGCCGGCTCGGCGAGACCCTCGACGCGCTCAAGGCCGACCACGACGGCCGGGTCGCGGCGCTGCCGTGCGACGTCACCCGGCAGGACCAGGTCGACGCGCTGATCGACGGCGCCGCGACGACGTTCGGCCGGATCGACGTGATGATCAACAACGCCGGTCTGGGCGGGACGAGGTCGATCCTGGACATGACCGACGACGAGTGGGCCAAGGTGCT
>CBIMJO010000537.1:0-6735 GCA_966244135.1 uncultured Actinocrispum sp.
CGACTGGCTGCGGGCGGTGCAGGCCTCGCAGGCGGAGTCACGCCGGTTCGACTTCGTCTCGTTGGGCAGGCTGCAAGGCTGGAGCGGGTTGCCGGGCGGGACGAACCTGTTCGACAGCATCGTGGTGTTCGAGAACTATCCGATCAACGACGAGGCCGCCGCGGTACGTGGGTTGCGGCTGCGCGCACTGTCCGCTGTGGAGACGACGAACTACCCGTTGAGCGTGGTGGTGTCTCCTGGCGAGCGGTTGTCGGTCGAGTTCGGCTACGACCCCGCGCTGTTCGACGCCGTGACCATCCAGCGGATCGCCGGGCACCTGACCCGTGTGCTGGGGCTCGTCGGCGATGATCCGTCTGTCCTTTTAGGTCAGATTGACATAGTGGCCGAGGGCGAGCGTCACCAGGTTCTGGTGGAGTGGAACGACACCGCGCGGGATGTGCCTGGGCTGACATTGGCGGAGTTGTTCGAAGGGCAGGTGGCGCGGACGCCTGAGGCGACGGCCGTCGTGTTCGAGGGTGAGTCGCTGAGCTTCGCCGAGCTGGATGCGCGGGCGAGCCGGCTGGCGCATGTGTTGATCGGGCGTGGTGTGCGGCCTGAGGCGATCGTGGCGTTGGTTCTGCCGCGATCGGTGGACATCGTGGTGGCGCAGCTGGCTGTGGCGAAGGCAGGCGGTGCGTACCTGCCGGTCGATCCCGCTTATCCGTCGGAGCGGATAGCGTTCATGCTGGCGGACTCGCGTCCGGTGCTGGTCGTGACCGCGGCTGACCTGGCCGAGATGCTGCCCGGCGATGTCCAGGTGCTGGTCCTCGGCCAGTCCATGATGGACAGATCGACGGCGGTGGATCGGCTGGCACCCGTGTCGCCGGCCAACCCGGCGTATGTGATCTACACCTCCGGGTCGACCGGGACGCCGAAGGGCGTCGTGGTCTCCCATGCCGGGCTGGCGAGTTTCTCGGCTGCTGAAGCCGAGCACTACCAGGTAGGCGCCGGCGATCGGGTGCTGCAGTTCTCTTCGCCGAGCTTCGACGCGTCGGTGCTGGAGCTGTGCATGTCCTTGCCGGTCGGTGCGGCGCTGGTAGTGCCCCCGCCAGGACCGTTGCTGGGTGAGGCACTGGCCGACGTTGTCGTGTCCCAGGGAATCACCCATGCCTTGATTCCGCCGGTGGCGTTGTCGACCGTTCCGGCGGGTTCGCAGTTGCCGGGGCTGCGGATGCTGACAGTGGGCGGGGATGCGTGTCCGGCGGAGTTGGTTTCCCGGTGGGCACCGGGCCGAAGGATGATCAACTCGTACGGCCCGACAGAGTCCACAGTGGTGTCGACGTGGAGTGGCCCCTTGTCGCCGGGCGGTGTGCCCACGATCGGCCGGCCGATTCCGAACACCCGGGTCTACGTCGTGGACAGCGCGTTGCGTCCGGTTCCAGTGGGCGTGGTGGGCGAGTTGTATGTCTCCGGAGCGGGGTTGGCGCGGGGATATCTCCACCGGGCCGGACTGACCGCCGAGCGGTTCGTGGCGTGCCCGTTCGGGCCGGCGGGATCCCGGATGTATCGGACCGGGGACCTCGCGCGGTGGAACCCGGTGGGCGAGCTGGTGTTCGCCGGCCGGGTGGATCACCAGGTGAAGATCCGCGGGTTCCGGATCGAGCCGGGCGAGATCGAGACGTTGTTGCGCCGCCACGCGGAGGTCGACGACGTTGTGGTGGTCGCGCGCGAAGAGGCGCCAGGAGTCAAACGGTTGGTCGCCTATGTGGCGGCGCCGAACCCGGACGAGACCTTGGCCGGGACACTCCGGGCGATGGCGGCCGAGTCGCTGCCGGAGTACATGGTTCCGTCGGCGTTCGTGCTACTGGACCGGTTGCCGTTGAGCCCCAACGGGAAGCTGGACCGGCGGGCGTTGCCTGAACCTGCCGGCGTGGTCGCGGAGGTGCAGCACACCGAGCCGCGGACCGACACCGAACGGGTACTGGCCGGGATCTGGGCGGAGGTTCTCGGTGCGCGACGGGTCGGGATCCAGGACGACTTCTTCGCCCTCGGCGGCGAATCGCTGAGCAGCCTCGGCATCGCCGCCAAGGCCAAGGTCGCGTTCGACATCTCGCTGACACCACGCGATGTGCTGGTCGCACGGACGGTCGCCGCATTGGCGGAAGTCGTCGAGGAACAGGTCCTGCGCGAACTGGAACGGCTCGTCGGGGAAACCGGGCAAGGAACAGTAGGGGAACGGCGATGACCGTATCGAAGCAGAATCGCATTGACGCGTTGCCCGCCGAGGTACGGGAGCTGTTGAAGCGCCGGCTGGCCGGAGATGCCGAGCAGACCGACGTCATCCCTCCCGCCGGGCGCGGCGGTTCGCTCCCGCTGTCCTTTGCCCAGCAGCGCCTGTGGTTCCTCAACGAGTTCCACCCAGGGGACTCCGAGTACAACAGTGCGGTGGCACTTCGGCTGGCCGGGGATCTGGACGTCGCCCGGCTGGCGGCCGCACTGAACGAGCTGGTGGCGCGGCACGAATCCATGCGCACCACGATCGACGACATCGACGGCAGTGCCGTGCAGATCGTTCACCCGGCGGCCGAACTCCCGTTGCCGGTCGTCGACCTGGGACAGCAGGAACTGGACCGGCTGCTGTTCGAGGAGTATTCCCGGACGTTCGACCTGCGGCGGGGACCGCTGTGGCGGGCGTTGCTCATTCGCGTCGACGCCGAGGAACACGTGCTTTTGCTGACCGCGCACCATATCGTCACCGACGGTGCGTCGATGGGTATCGTCGTCGACGAGTTGAGCAAGATGTACGGGGCTGTTGAGCTGCCGGCGCTTTCCCTGCAATACGCCGACTTCGCGGTGTGGCAGCGTGCCAGGCTGTCCGGCGCTGTGCTGGATCAGCACCTCGAGTACTGGACCAGGCAGCTGGCCGGTGTCGCCCCGCTGGCCTTGCCGGCCGACCGGCCGAGGCCGGCCGTGCGCACCTCCGCGGGAGCGGTACGCGAGTTCGAGATCCGTGCGGAGGTCGCCGCCGGTCTGGCTGAGCTGGCCCGGGCGCACGGCACGACTCTGTTCACCGTGCTGATCGCGGCCTGCCAGGTCCTGTTCGCCAAGTACACCGGTCAGCAGGACGTCGCCCTCGGCACGGTGGTCTCCGGCCGGGGGCGGCCGGAGGTGGAACGGATGGTCGGGTTCTTCGTGAACACGGTCGTCCTGCGGTCCACGGTAGACGACTCGGCCCGGTTCGCCGGCTTCCTCGACGCGGTGAAGGACACCGTGCTGGATGCCTTCGCGCACGATGAGGCCCCGTTCGAGAAGCTGGTCGAGGCACTGCGGATCGACCGCGATCCCAGTCACAACCCGCTGTTCGACGTCATGGTGCTGCTGCACGGGTCCCAGGGCGAGCCCGCGCGGTTCGCCGGTCTCGACGTCGCCCCGGTCGCCCTGAGCAAGCGCACGGCCAACTTCGACATCACGGTGGAGTTCCAGGAGTCGGCCGGTGTCCTGCACGGCTCGATCGACTACAGCACGGATCTGTTCGACGCCGCCACGGTCGACCGGCTGGCCGGGCACCTCGTGCGGCTGGCCGAGGCCATCGCAGCCGATCCGGAACGGCCGGTTTCGCGGCTGTCGCTGATGTCCGGTGCCGAACGGGACCAGGTGCTGGTGGAGTGGAACGACACCGGCCTTGAGAGTCCACACGGGACAGTCGCCGGCCTGTTCACCGAGCGGGCCCGGCACACCCCCGGCACCACCGCGCTGATCGCCGACGGGGTGTCGTTGACCTACGCGGAGTTGAACGCGCGAGCCAACCGGCTGGCGCACCTGCTGATCCGGCTCGGGGTCCGGCCGGAGCACACGGTCGGCCTGCTGATGGACCGCTCGATCGGCCTCGTGCTGGCCGAGCTGGCGATCGTCAAGGCGGGCGGGGCATACCTGCCGCTGGACGTCCGCGCACCGGTCGAACGGATGCGGGCGCTCCTGCGGCAGGCCGATGTGTCGATCCTGCTCACCGACCGCGCCTGGGAGGGCACAGCCAAGGAGATCCACGGCAGGCAGCTGGTCTCGGTGGACAGCGCCCACGCGCCGGATGCACCGGACACCGATCCTGATGTCTCGATACACCCAGACAACCTGGCCTATGTCATGTACACCTCGGGCTCGACGGGCCTGCCGAAGGGCGTAGCGATCCGGCAACGGGATGTTGTCGCACTGGCTGCCGACCATCGCTTCGAAGGCGGCGGGCACGAACGGGTGCTGGTGCATTCGCCGTCCGCGTTCGACGCGTCGACCTACGAGTTGTGGGTGCCGTTGCTCAACGGCGGCAGCGTCGTGGTCGCACCGCCGGGTGATGTGGATGCGGACGTACTGCGACGGATGGTCACCGAGCACGGGGTGACCGGGCTGTTCCTGACGTCGGGGCTGTTCCAGGCGATGGCCCAGGACGCGCCGGACTGTCTGGCCGGTGCACGCGAGATCTGGACCGGTGGCGATGTGGTGTCCGCGTCCGCTGTGCGCCGGGTGTTGGCGGCGTGCCCCGGTGTCGTGGTCTCGGACGCCTACGGACCGACCGAAACCACGACATTCGCGACCTCACACGAGTTGTCCGATGCCGGCCTGGTGCCGGACACGGTGCCGATCGGGCGTCCCTTGGACAACATGCGGGCCTACGTCCTCGACAGCGCGCTGTCACCGGTACCCGTCGGTGTTCCCGGCGAGTTGTTCCTGGCGGGTGCCGGTTTGGCCCGTGGCTACCTGGACCGGCCAGGGCTGATCGCCGACCGTTTCGTGGCCGATCCGTTCGGCGTGCCGGGTTCGCGGATGTACCGGACCGGCGATGTGGTTCGCTGGACCTCGGTGCCGGGATCCGCCTCCGCGGGAGGGAGTACGTCGGCGGGTGGCCTGCTGGAGTACCGGGGCCGGGCCGACGACCAGGTCAAGATCCGTGGGTTCCGGATCGAGCCGGGCGAGATCGAGAGCGCGCTGACACGGCACCCTGACGTCGCCGAGGCGGTCGTGGTCGCGAGGGACGACCATGGCCACAAGCAGTTGGTGGCCTATGTGACGTCCGCGGGGCCGGATGTGGGGGACCTGCGGGCATGGGTGAAGCGGAGCCTGCCCGACTACATGGTGCCGTCGGTGGTCGTGGTCCTCGGCGAGCTGCCGTTGAACCCGAATGGCAAGGTGGATCGAAAGGCGCTACCGGCACCCGAGGCCGATCCCGCGCCGGGGGCACGGTACGTGGCGCCACGTGGCGCGGTGGAGAGCACGCTCTGCGAGATCTGGGCGGATGTCCTGGGCGTGCCGCAGGTCGGGGCCGAGGACAACTTCTTCGAACTGGGCGGCGACTCGATCCTGAGCATCCAGGCCGTGTCCAGGGCCCGGCGGGCCGGCCTGCGGCTGACTTCCAGGGACCTCTTCCTGCACCAGACGATCGCCGGGCTGGCCGGCAGCGTGCAGACGGAGGCAGGGCAGGGGAACGACGATGACCGGCCGGTCGCTGGCCCGGTGCCGCTGACCCCGATCCAGCGCTGGTTCTTCGAGACGGTACCGGCGGCTCGCGACCACTTCACCATGTCCATGCTGGTGGAACTGCCAGTGGGCGTTGACGAGGAAGCGTTGCGGGCGGGCGTTGACGCGGTCATCTCGCATCACGACGCGCTGCGTATGCGGTTGCTGCACGCCGATGGTGACTGGCGCGTGGAGGTCGCACCGGCCGAGCCCGCCGCGGTGTTCGAACGCCATGATCTGTCCACACTGGACTACCATGCCCAGCTGAAGGCGATCGAGACCCAAGCACTGGCCGCCCAGACCGGGTTGAGCCCGCACAACGGCCCATTGCTCCGGGTGGTGTTGTTCCACCTGGCACGTCGGCTGCGGCCACGCCTGTTCGTGACCGCGCACCACCTCGTGATCGACGGCGTGTCCTGGCGGATCCTGCTCGGCGACCTGGAGACGGCCTACCACCAGGCGGTCGCCGGACGGCCGGTCGAGCTGGAGCCGGTCGGCACCCCCTTCGCGCGCTGGGCACAACGCCTGACCGAGTACGTCGAAGCCGGCGCGTTCGACGACGACCTCGCACAGTGGACCGCCGTGTCAGGATCGGCATCGGCCGACCTGCCGGTCGACCGCTCCGGTCTCAACACCGTCGGCTCGACGCGCACCATCACGGTCCGGGTCGACCGCGAGAACACCGACGCCCTGCTGCACAAGGTTCCCAAGGTGTACCGCACCCAGATCAACGACGTCCTGCTCAGTGCCCTCGGCAGGGTCCTGTCGGGATGGACGGGACGCGACAGTGTGCTGGTCGCGATGGAAGGACACGGTCGCGAGGAGATCCTCAGCGGCGTCGACCTCTCCCGGACGATCGGCTGGTTCACGACCATGTTCCCGATCGCGCTCACCGTTGCCGGTGACCGCCACTGGGGCCAGGTTCTCAAGTCCGTCAAGGAACAACTGCGTGCGGTACCTCATCGTGGCCTCAGCTATGGCGCTCTGCGTTACCTGCGCCGGAACTCGTTGCGTGCCGACCCGTCCCCGCGGATCAGTTTCAACTATCACGGCCAATGGGACATGACGCCGGCCGCCGATGCGTTGTACCTGGGCCGCTGTGCCAACGTCGGCCAGGACCTGGCCCCGGACCAGCCTCGTGCGCACGTGCTGGACGTATCGGGCGCGGTGGAGGATGGGGAGCTGACGCTCAGCTGGCTCTACTCCGACCAGCTGCACGACAGTGCCACGGTGACCCTCCTGGCTGAGGCC
>CBIMJO010000538.1:0-6731 GCA_966244135.1 uncultured Actinocrispum sp.
CCGGGTATGCTGGGCTTATGTTGGATCGCGAGTACAAGGGGCAGGTGTGCTCCATCGCCCGGGCGCTGGAGGTCGTGGGTGAGCGCTGGTCGCTGCTGATCGTGCGCACGATCCTGCAGGGCAAGGTGCGGTTCGACGACCTCAAGGAAACGCTCGGCATCACCCGAAGCGTGCTGACCACGCGCCTGCAGCTCCTGATTGACGAGGGCGTGCTGGAACGCCAGCAGTACAGCGACCGCCCGCCCCGGTTCGAGTACCGGCTGACCGAGAAGGGCGCCGACCTCTGGCCGGTCCTGCTGACCCTGCGCGGCTGGGGCGACAAGTACTACACGGGACCGGACGGCCCGCCGACGACCACGGAACACCTCGGCTGCGGCGGCGGCCCCGACGACCACCTCATCTGCGACCGTTGTGGCACACCGCTCAACCACGCCAACACCAGGACCTTGTCGCGCCGCACGTTAGTTGAGAATTTGCCTCATTAGGAGGCTTGTCGAAATCTCCTCACCGGAGCAGAGTGCTGGACATGCGCCTGCTCGCCGTGGTCCTGGCCATCGCCCTGCTCGGCATCACGCCTTCCGCGCACGCCTCGCAAGCGTTTGCGGGACCTTCCTTCCCAGGTCAGGTGCGGACCGTGCCGAACTGGCGGATGCACCCCGCGACCGGCACCGGCGACCAGATCTCAGCGCCCGGATACGACGACAGCAGCTGGCTGGACGTCCCCGCGCGGTCGACCGTGATGGCCGGGCTGCTGGCGAAATACCCCGGCTACACGCGGGATCTGCGTGACGTGGACACCTCGCAGTTCACGGTTCCCTGGTGGTACCGGCGAACCTTCACGTCTCCGGCGACCGCGCACACGTTCCTGCGGCTGAACGGCGGGGTGATCTCGCGCGGGGAGGTGTGGCTGAACGGCACGCAGGTGGGCACTCCGGCCGGGGCCTATCCGCGATTCGAGTACGACGTCACGGGTCTGCTGCGGCGCGGCGAGAACGCCGTTGCCATCAAAGCGATGCCCGCGGACCCGTTCCGCGACCTCACGGTGAGCTTCCTGGACTGGAGCCCGCCAGCACCGGACAACAACATGGGGGTCTGGCGGGATGTCAGCCTGGCCAACGCAGGCGATGTCTCACTGCTCGAACCACGTGTGCTGACAACGCTTACCTCCGATCTTCAGCAGGCCACCCTCACGGCCAGGACCGAGGTCCGCAACAACACGTCACACCCGGTGACAGCGACTCTGCTTGGCACGATTGACAATCGCCCGCTCATCCAACGAGTCTCCCTGCAGCCGAACGAACGCAGGACGATCGCCTTCCGCGCACTGGAAGTGGACCATCCGCGGATGTGGTGGCCGGCGCAGTTCGGCGACCAGCCCATGTACCGGCTCAGCCTCACCGCGATCACCAACGGTCTGTCCGACCACGTCAGCACGGATTTCGGGATCCGTGAAGTGACCTCCTCACTGAACGCCCAGGGCGCGCGGCAGTTCTTCGTGAACGGCAGGCCTTTCGTCGTGCGCGGCGGTGGCTGGGCGTCCGATTTGTTCCTCCGCGCACAGCCCGGACGGCTGGCCGAGGAGCTGCGGCTGGCCCGGGACATGGGCCTGAACACGATCCGGATGGAGGGCAAGGAGGAGGACCACGAGCTGCTGGACCTCGCCGACCAGTACGGGATCATGCTGCTGCCGGGCTGGGAATGCTGCACCAAGTGGGAGAAGTACGGCACCTGGACGGCCGAGGACCACCAGGTCGCGACCGGCTCGATCCGCGCCGAAGCACAGCGGATGGTCAACCACCCCAGCGTGCTCGGTTTCTTCATCGGCAGCGACAACGCGGCCCCGGCGGACGTCGAGAAGTCCTATGTGGACACCATGCGGGCCGCCGACTTCCCGGCGCCGATCATCCCGTCCGCGGCCAACAAGGCCACCCCGATCCTGGGCAGGTCGGGGATGAAGATGGACGGGCCGTACTGGTGGATCCCACCGAACTACTGGTACCAGAACCAGCTCGGCGGCGCGTCCGGGTTCGCCTCGGAGATCGGCTCCGGACCGGCCATCCCCGAGTTGTCGACCCTGCAGAAGTACCTGAGCCCACAAGAGATCGACGACCTGTGGCGCAACCCCACGAAGCCGCAGTACCACCTGGCCAAGAAAGAGGTCTTCTCAACGCTGACCATCTTCGCGGAGGCACTGTCCAAACGGTACGGTCCGCCGACGAGCCTTGAAGACTTCCTTCGCAAGGCCCAGCTGGCCAACTACGAAGCCAACCGGGCCCAGTTCGAGGCATATGGGCGACCGCCGGCGACCGGGATGATCTACTGGATGGCCAACAACGCCTGGCCCACACTGTATTGGCACCTGTGGAGCTACGACCTGGCCACCGCGGGCTCGTACTTCGGTGCCATGAAGGCGCTGCGGCCCGTGCACGCTCAGTACTCGTACACTGATCGCTCGGTTCTGCTGGCCAACACCGGTCTTCAGACCACTGACGTCACGGTCCGCGCCACCGCGTTCGCGCTGGATGGCCGCGTGCTCTCGGACCAGACGCTGCCCACGACCGCCCAAGCCAACGGTGCGCGCCCGATCCTGCAGGTCCCGGCCGTCAACGAGACGTACCTCCTGCGCTTGCTCGTGAACCAGAACGGCCGCGAGATCGACCGGAACGTCTACTGGCTGTCCACATCGGACGACCAGCTGGACTTCGCGAAGTCGACCTGGTGGTACACACCGACCACCGCGTACGCCGACTTCACCGCGCTGCAGACCCTGCCGAAGGCGACCGTCGAGACACAGATCCACGGCCAAGACCTCGTCCTGCGCAACACCTCCACGACCGTGGCCCTCGCGGTGCGGGCCGACCTGCCTGGCGCGCACTGGTCCGACAACTACGTCACGTTGTGGCCAGGCGAAGCCGTCACCTTGCACGCCGATCGCCCAACTCACGGCACGGTCATCACCGGGTTCAACCTCTGACTCGACGGAACTATACAGACTGGTCTAGCATGAACCCGTGACGGACAGACATGCCCTGGTCCACGGAGCCACGGGCTTCATCGGCCGAAACGTGGTGCTCGCACTCAACCAGGCCGGAGTGCGAGTGAGCGTGGTGACGCGCAGCCCGGAGTCGTACGGCCGTTTGGCCGCATGGCTGGCGGACCACGGCCAGCCCGCACCGGCCCGCGCCCAGGACGAGACGGTCACCGAGGTCTACAACTGCGCTGGTGCCTATCGTTTCGGCATGTCAGCGGCCGAAGCGCGGCACGCCAATGTGGACAGTGTCCGGGCGCTGGCCGAGTCCGCGGCCGAGCTCCCCAAGCTTCAGCGGCTGGTTCACGTCTCCGGCTATCGCGTCGGCGGCCAGGATCCCGTGCTGTGGAGCGAAGAGCGCCGACGCAGGACATACCGCGCTCTGGGCGCCTACGAGGCTTCGAAAGCCGAGGCGGACGCGGTCTTCCAGGTGACCGCGAGTGAACTGGGCGTGCCGTGGACGATCGTCAACCCATCCAGCGTGATCGGTGCGACCGACCAGGATTTGGGTCTCGCCACAACCGTCAAGGACCTGCTCACCGGCAACCTGCCCGCACTCCCAGGCAACGCGAAGACCTTCGTCCCGATCGTCGACGCGACCTACCTGGCCGAGTTCATGGCTCTGCTACCGACCGACGAGTCCACAAAGGACCAGTCGTACTGGGTTCTCGACGACGGCACCCCACCGCTGCCCGACCTGCTGGCCCTCATCGCCGACCACTACCAGGTCAAGGTTCCCCGCCTGCGCATCCCGGTCGGGCTGCTGAAACTCCTGCCCCACCGCATCACCAAGGCCGAGCCGGAGACCCTGACCTTCCTGTCCACCGACCGCTACCCCACGGCCACCGCGAAAGCCTTCGCCGCCACCCACAACCTCACCATGCCGGACACCACCAAAACCATCCTGGCCTGGGCCGAATCCCTCGTGGGCGGCTCTGCGGCCGCCCACGAGGGATAACCGGCTCAGACGACCAGGATCACGCCGCAGAGGAACGGCGTCTCGGCCGTGTTCGCACCGGTCCAGCCGGACGAGAACAGCAGCGTGTCACCATCGAGCAGGGTTGCGCCCAGGTTCCCGGCGTGGCCGGTGAGGCGCAGGGTCAGGCCCGAGGCGACCTGCTTGCCGTTCGCGTCGAACAGGGCGGCCTTGCCGCGGGCGTCGAACGCGCTGCCCTTGCTGCCGAACGAGTCCACACCCAGGCTGCGGATCTGGTACCGCTGGCCGCCGTGCGTGAAGGACACAATGGACACTCCGGTCGCCCCGCCCAGCGGCTTGATGTACGCCAGGGCCGTGGTCACGTCGACCTTCGAGTCCTTCTCCGCGAAATACGCACCAGCCGACTGGGTCACCTTCAGCGAGCCGGTGCCGACGACCGCCCGGTTCTGCGGCTTCAGCACTTCCGCCTTGCCGGTGCCAGAACCGGAGTAGTTGCCGCTGACCGAGACCGTCACCTCATGCGCACCGACCGGCAACTGCGCCGAGCAGCTCCCGGTACCGTCCACATCGAACGTTCCCAGCAGTGAAACCGGTGCAGTGCACAGCGTCTGACCACTAGAAGCGAACGTGAGAGTTCCGGTCCGCACGTCACCCGGGTTCTCGTCGGTGATGTCCCGGAGGGTGGCCCGCAGCTGCACGGACTGCCCGTACACCAAGGCATCCCCGGTGTAGGTGAGCTGGGCGTCCTCGGGCGTGACCTTGATCGTGAACGCGGTCTTGCCCTCGACGCCGGTGTCGTCCGTGACCGTGACCGTCACTGGATAGTCACCGGGAGCGGCCGTTGTCTTGCCGGAGAACGACCACGAGCGGGTGTGATCGGCTGCGTCACCGGCCACAAGGGACAGACCCGAGGGCAGCCCGGTGGCGACTGCGGTCAAACCCGCACCAGCGCTGTCCGGGTCGTTCGCCGTGATGGTGAACGTGGCCGGGTCGCTGTACTGGACGGTCGGTGTGCCCGCAACCGCGACGCGAGGCGTGGCGCGGATGGTGAAGTCGGCGTCGTTCACGTCGAAGAAGACGTTCCCGACGGCCTCGATCTTGATCCTTGCCTTCTGCGTGCCCACATCCGGCAGCGTCACGGTCTCGCTGCCGTCGTTCGGCGTGCTCTCCGACAGCACGGTCGGGAAGGTCGCGCCGCCATCGGTGGACAGCGAGATCTTCACGTTGGCCGCGTTGATCGGAGCCGCGTCCGTGCTGGCGACATCCCAGGTGACGGGAACCGCGGTGCCACCGGTGTAGGCCGGAGCGTCGGCCTGCGAGGTCACCAGGAACGGACCGGCGTTGGGCGCCAGCACCAGAGCGGTGTCGGCGCTGCCGATGCCACCGCCGCCGAGCCGCCCATCACGAGCGGTCAGGCGGAAGTGCAGGGTGCGGTCGTTGTTGATACCGACCCATGCGTTGGTGGGCAGGAACTCCGAGTAGCAGTCCACAATGGCCGCTGGGACCACACCGGGTGCGGGCGGCGCCGCCGGGCAGCTGCCGGTCTTGGCGTTGGTGTTGTTCGTGGTGATCTGCCCCATGTCCGGGAAGACCCGGGTGGGGTTCTTGTCCACTGTGTTCTCACCCGGCGAGTAGTACTTCAGGGTGTCCTCGGCGGACACGATCGCCGCGGTGCCGAACTGGCGGAACAGCGGGCCGTTGGTCTTGGTGTTGCTCACCAGGGCCGTTCCCGTTGTGCCACCACGGTCGTTCTGCTCCCACATGTACGTGACCGAGTCGCCGTCGGCGTCGGTCGCGCTGCCGGTCAGGGCGAACGGGGTGCGGACCGGGATGGTGTACTGCGTGGGCACGGTGACGACCGGAGCGTGGTTCTCGGTGTCCTCGACCTTGACGCCCAGGTTGCCCTGCGGGCCACCGTTGACCGTCTCGCCGGAGAAACCCGTTGTGCCAGTACCGTTCACGGACAGCGAGGCCACGTCGATGCCCGCTGCCGTGCCACCGAAGCTGACCTGGAAGCCGGTGTCGTTCAAAGCACCGCCACCGAAACCGCTGATGCTGACGGTGGCTCCGGCCGGCCAGCCCGCGATGCCCTCGATCGCGGCCTTGATGCCGGCCGTGGTGTAGTTGGTGCCACGGGTGATCGGCGCCGAGGTCTGGCCGTTGTAGGTCAGGGTGAACGAGTCCGTGCCGTCGAAGTCCCGCAGAGCCACGTTCTGGACCTCGCTGATCGGTGCCCGCGGGGTCGAGGTGGTCGTGGTGATCTCGGTGTAGCTGCGCTGCGACCAGTACGGGTCACTGTGCGGCTGCAGGTTGTCCTGCTGGCAGATACCCGCGTAGGCCATGATCGACGTGCCGCTGCCGGGCTCGTAGGAGTTGGCCGCGCTGCGGTTGCCACCGGAGCAGTTCAGCTGGGTGCCGTTGAACGTGTGGTTGCCGCCGAACTGGTGGCCCATCTCGTGTGCGACATAGTCCACGGCATAGAAGTCACCGACCGGCGTGGGCAAACCCGTGCAGCCACGGGCCTTTCCGCTGCCACCGACGACGCCGAGCCCGGCGACACCGCCACCGTTCACGCCGAGTCCAATGTGGCCGATGTCGTAGGCGCCGGCGCCGACGAGCTGGCCGAGCACGATCTGGTTGCGGTTCAACAGGGTTCCGGTGCAGCCGGCAAGCTGGGCCGGGGTGAAGCACGGCGCCGAACCGCACGGGCCGTTCGGGCCGGTCGCCTGCGCGGCCGTGGTCAGGTTGGTCTTGTCGGTGTCGTTG
>CBIMJO010000539.1:0-6730 GCA_966244135.1 uncultured Actinocrispum sp.
ACATTCGTCCGCCGCACGCCTGGATTCTCGCCAGCTCAAAGTCCGATCCGCACGCGTGTGTGGCGGTTTTGGTCGCCTCGCAATCCGTGCGGAGGAGCCACGCGATCGGCTGTTGTCCGCGGTGGGTGTGGAGCTTGGTGTGGGTGGGTTCGTGTTCGTGCTGAACAAGAAACCGCGCCCACATCAAGGAGGTTGAGTGGGCGCGGTTCTTGGGAACAGCTGGCTGGGGTCAGCGGGACTGGGTGAACTCCCAGGCGTCGCGGACGATCGTGGTGATGTCCGGGCGTTCGGGCTTCCAGCCGAGTTCGGTGCGGGCGCGTTCGCTGGAGGCGACGAGCACGGCGGGGTCGCCGGCGCGGCGCGGGGCGACCTCGGCGGGGATGGCGTGCCCGGTGGCCTCGCGGCAGGCGTCGATGACCTGGCGGACCGAGAAACCGGTGCCATTGCCCAGGTTGTAGATCGCGTGCTTGCCCTCGGTCGCGCTCTCGATCGCCAGCAGGTGCGCGTCGGCGAGGTCGGTCACGTGGATGTAGTCACGGATGCACGTGCCGTCCTCGGTCGGACAGTCGTCGCCGTAGATCTGGACCTGGGCGCGCTGGCCGGTGGCGACCTGAAGGATGATCGGGATCAGGTGCGTCTCGGTGGTGTGCCGCTCGCCGAACCGGCCGTGCGCGCCGGCGACGTTGAAGTACCGCAGGCTCACCGCCGCGAGGCCGTGCGCCGCCGCGTACGACGTGATCATGTGGTCCACCGCGAGCTTGGTGGCGCCGTAGGTGTTCGTCGGGCGGGTCGGCGCGGTCTCCGGAATCGGGACCTCGTCCGGCTCGCCGTACACGGCCGCGGTGGAGGAGAAAACGAGACGGGGCGTGCCGTGTTCACGCATCGCGTCGAGCAGCCGCAGGGTGGTCAGCGCGTTGCCGTACCAGTACTTGGCCGGGTCCTGCATGGACTCGCCGACCAGCGACTTGGCCGCGAAGTGGAGCACACCGTCGAAGCCTTCGCCCAGCAACGCGCTCGCCGCGTCGGCGGCGTCCGCCTGAACGAGCCGGCAGCCGTCGGGCACCGCGTCCGCGTGCCCGGTCGACAGGTCGTCGACCACGACAACCTCATGGCCGGCCTCGACGAGCCGGGCGGAGCAAGCGCTTCCGACGTACCCCGCACCGCCCGTCACGAGCAGCTTCACCTTGTGGTCCCCTTTCAACGATCCTGGCCGGCGCCCGCGGAGGGCACCGCCGTGAACATGCGTGGCGCGGTGAACGACCGCGCGGCGAACGCGGCGGTCACCGCGGCCTCCACCTCGGCACGTCCGTCGGCGTGCACGAGGGCGATCGCGGATCCACCGAACCCGCCGCCGACCATCCTCGCACCGAGTGCCCCGGCGCTCTCCGCCGACTCCGCCGCCACATCCAGTTCGGCACACGAAACGCGGTAATCGTCGCGCAGGCTCGCGTGCGACGCGCTCAGCTGCGGCCCGATCCCGGCATACTCGTCCGCCCGGAGCAGAGCCACGGTCTCCAGCACCCGGTTGTTCTCGGTGACCACGTGCCGCACCAACGGCCGCAGTTCCTCAGACAACGCGGAAAGCGCGGCGTCCAACCCGGACAGTTCGACATCCCGGAGCGAAGACAGGCCAAGCAGTTCGGCCGCACGTTCGCAGCCACGGCGCCGGTCGCCGTACCCGGACTCGGTGTGCGAGTGGCTCGAGCGCGTGTCGATCACGAGCACCTCGAGCCCATGCCGGTCCGCGTCGAACGGCACCTGGTCGGACTCCCCGGACCGCACGTCCAGGAACAGCACGTGCGACTCGGTGCAGCACAAGGAAGCGGTCTGGTCCAGCAGCCCGGTCGGCGCCCCGACGTAGTCGTTCTCCGCGTGCTGGATCCACTTGGCGATGTCGCTTCTGGACGGACTCGCGTCGAGCAACCCCAGCAACGCCAGCGCGGTCGCACACTCCAGGGAGTGCGACGACGACAGTCCGGCACCGGCCGGGACGTTGCCCGCGACCACGAGATCCGCGCCCTGGCTGAACCCCTGTTCGCGCAGAATCCAAGCGACACCGGACGGGTACGCCGCCCAGCCGCTGACCGAACCGGGTCCCAGCGACGCGATCTGCACGGGATCAGCCGTCTCGGCCCGGTCGTTGTCGTGCAGTGTGGACACCGTCAGCACGTCATCGGACCGGGGCGATGCGGCGACCGCGGTCCGGTGCGGCAGAGCGAACGGCAGCACGAACCCGTCGTTGTAGTCAGTGTGCTCACCGATCAAGTTCACCCGGCCCGGGGCGGACCACACACCGGCCGGAGCCCGGCCGTGCAGTCGCTCGAACGCCCCGGCCGCCCGCGCGGCCTGGTTCACAGGGCCCGCGCCAGCACTGCGTGCAGCACGCTCGGCGGTAGCTGAGCAGACGATCCCGCGCCGCTGACCTCGATGGTGTTGCCGTCGCCCTTGGACGGTCCGACGCTCACGGTCTGACCGGGCAGCAGGCCCACGGATTTCAGATCCGCCATGAGATCCGGGTCCATCTGCACGTGCTCGGCGATCCGGCGGACCTCCACCTTCCCGCCACCGCGCCGGGCGACCTCGTCGATCCGCACCAGGTCGGCCTCCGCGGGCGGTGCGGGCTCGCCCGCGCCCAGCTGGTCCAGGCCCGGGATCGGGTTGCCGTAGGGCGACGTGGTCGGGTTGCCGAGGAGGTGGACCAGTTTGCGTTCGACGGCCTCGCTCATCACGTGCTCCCAGCGGCACGCCTCGCTGTGCACGTGCTCCCACTCCAGGCCGATCACATCGACCAGGAGGCGCTCGGCCAGCCGGTGCTTGCGCATGACCGCGATGGCCAGGTTGCGCCCGTGGTTGGTCAGCTCGAGATGGCGGTCGTCGGCGACCACGAGCAGCCCGTCGCGCTCCATCCGGCCGACGGTCTGGCTCACGGTCGGCCCGCTCTGCCCCAGTCGCTCGGCGATCCGGGCGCGAAGCGGGATCACGCCCTCCTCTTCCAGCTCATAGATGGTGCGCAGGTACATCTCTGTGGTGTCGATGAGATCGTTCACGCCGCTACCCCTTCGTCGGCATCCATGGTAGTCGCCCGGTCCGACAGTTCCGGGTGGCCTTCTCCGGCTGTGGCAGGCGCGAGCTGGGCGCGGCAGGATATCGGCCGTGCGCATACTCGTCTCCACTTCGGAACTCGCCGAGGCCCTCGTTTCCGCTCGTCCGCCGGTGGTGCTCGACGTGCGGTGGGCGCTGGGCGGGCCGCCGGGACGTGAGTCCTACCTGGCCGGTCATGTGCCGGGCGCGGTGTTCGTGGATCTGGACAAGGATCTCGCCGCGGAGCCGGGCGCGGGCGGACGTCACCCGTTGCCTGCACCGGAGGACCTACAGAGCGTGCTGCGTGCCGCAGGTATTAGCAGTGACTCCAGTGTCGTCGTGTACGACGGCAACAACGGCTCTGTCGCCGCACGCGCGTGGTGGCTACTGCGCTGGGCCGGTCACCGTGATGTGTCGGTGCTCGACGGTGGCTACGCGGCCTGGGAAAGCGAAGGCCGTGAGGTCACGACCGACGTCCCCGAGCCGGAGCCCGGCGATTTTCAGGTTCAGCCCGGACACATGCCGACGATCGACGCCGATGGTGCCGCGCGGCTCGCGAAAGACGGCGTGCTCCTCGACGCTCGCGCGCCCGAGCGATTCCGTGGTGAGGTCGAACCAGTCGATCCCCGCCCGGGTCACATCCCCGGCGCGGTGAACGCTCCGTTCACGGGGCACCTGAACACCGACGGCCGATGGCTGCCCGCCGCGGAACTGGCTGAGCGCTTCCGCTCCCTGGGTGTTCGCGCTGACTCCGAAGTAGGCGCCTACTGCGGATCGGGCGTGACGGCGTCCTCGGTCGTCCTGGCGCTCGAAGCCGCGGGTATCACCGACCCGGACAACCCGGCGGTGGTCTACCCGGGGTCATGGTCCGAGTGGTCTTCGGACCCGTCTCGCCCGGCCGCCACGACGGACTGACGAGCCCGTTCGGCGAAATCCCGAAATGGCCCTGACCAGCCATTTCGACGCCTTGCAGGTCGAATCGATCATGATCTGGCCCCGCAGTCAGCAGACCCGGTCGGGATCGTGATCAGCGGGCCCGGTGACGATGGGAGAGGCCACTCGGACGACCGGATCCGGACTGAGCCGGAACAATGGTCCGGGTTGGTCGCCTGCGGAACGCGGGCACCTTGGGTGGCCGTTTCGGACCGATCACGAACGCCGGATCAGCCGTCCGGGAGCTTGTCAAACACGATCTTGGCGAGCTTCTCAACCTTCGGGCACGTCGACTCGGTGGCGTTGGTCAGCACGAGGGTCACCCACAGCGCCCGGAACGGTGCGTGCTGGTCCTCGGTGAGCGCGATCCGCAGGTCGCACGTCGTCGAAGCGGTGCTCGTGCGGTACGCCGAATTGCCCTCGAAGGTCGTCGGCTCGGCGCCCTGCGCCTCGGTGGAGGGGGTCAGCACGATCATCGCGACCCCGGCCGGCCCGCCGCCGGCGGCGAGGTCGAACCCGCAGAACCCGCCCTGGTCCGAGGGCTCGGGAGACGCGGTCGCGCTGGTCAGCTGGGCGATCTCGGACCCGGTGATCAGCGTCGAGCAGCTCGGCGCTGTAGTGATCGTCTTGCGTTTCGTGATTGTCACGGACGTGCCGGGGGCGGTCGTCGTGCTCGGGCCCGAAAGGGTCGTGGCGCTGGGCGGGGACGAGGGGGTCTCGGGTTCCGTCGTCTCCGGTGCCGGCGGCTCGGTGTTCGTGGTGGTCTGCTGGATCGCGATGGGCTGGCCGGATACCGGGGCGAGCTGGAGTTTGCTGACCACGAGCGCCGCGGCGGTGGCGACGACGAGGCCAACTGCCGCGAGCGCGAGCAAGCGAAACCGACCTTGCATGGCTGTCAGACTAGTGTTGTCCCATGGGCACGCCAGCCGCCGTTGTGTGGGATCCCGCTCTGCTCGCGTACGACCTCGGCGGGGACCACCCGTTCAACCCGGTCCGCCTCGAACTGACGATCGCACTCGCCACCCAGCTCGGCGTGCTCGACGGCGTCGAACTGTTGCGCCCCGAGCCCGCGAGCGACGAGGAGATCGAGCGGATCCACGAAGTGTCGTACGTCAGCGCCGTCCGCGAAGCGCCGATGGTCGGCTGGGATGTCGGCCATGGCCTCGGCACGCCGGACAACCCCGTGTTCTCGCAGATGCACGAGGCCTCATCGCTCGTGGTGGGCGCGAGCCTGCAGGCCGCCGCCAAGATCGCCTCGGGCGCGGCGAACCGGGCGGTCAATATCGCCGGCGGACTGCACCACGCGATGCGCGACCACGCGGCCGGGTTCTGCGTGTACAACGACTGCGCGGTGGCGATCTCGTGGCTGCTGGACAACGGGGCCGAGCGCGTCGCCTATATAGATGTCGACGTTCATCACGGAGACGGAGTCCAGGCGGCGTTCTATAACGACCCGCGTGTCCTGACGATCTCGCTGCACCAGAACCCGATGACGCTCTGGCCGGGCACCGGCCGGGTGACCGAACTGGGGGGACCGGGAGCGGAGGGCACCTCGGTCAACATCCCACTGCCCCCGCACACCAGGGACCCAGCATGGCTGCGTGCGTTCCACGCCGTCGTACCGTCCCTGCTGGGCGCGTTCCGCCCGGATGTGCTGGTCACGCAGTGCGGGGTGGACACGCACGAGGAAGATCCGCTCGCGGACCTGTGGCTGAGCGTGGACGGTCACCGCGAGATCTATCGGGTGCTGCGGGGGCTGGCCGAGCAGTACGCGGGCGGCAAGTGGCTCGCTATGGGTGGCGGCGGTTACCAGCTGCTGCGGGTGGTACCCCGCTCGTGGACGCACCTGATCGCGACGGTGCTCGACCGGGATGTGGATCCGGAGACACCGCTACCCATCGAGTGGGTGAACGATGTGCTTCGCCGCGCGCCGGGTGCGGAGCTGCCCCGCACGATGGGAGAAGGCATGGACACCGGGTTCGTGCCGTGGGGCGGGACGACGCAGGAGCCGGTCGACTCGGTGATCCGGGACGCCCGGGGCGCGGTGTTCCCGTTGCACGGCCTGGACCCGGACGACCCTCGGGACTGAGCTTGACCGGATTCGATCCGTACGGCTATCCACGCCGCTGGGAGGCGGACGTGGTGCTGGCCGATGGCGGCACCGTCCATCTGAGACCGATCACGCCCGGCGACGCCGACCGCTTGGTCGCGTTCCACGGACTGCTGTCCGAGCGCACGAGGTACTTCCGGTATTTCGGCGCGTATCCGAGAATCCCGCCGCGCGACCTGGAACGGTTCGTCACGGTCGACCACCACGACCGGGTCGCGTTCGTGGCGCTGCTGGGCGACGACATCATCGCCGTCGGCCGCTACGAGCGTCTTCACGAAAACGACGAACTGACCGACCACGCCGAAGTCGCGTTCGTGGTGGAGGACGACCACCAGGGCCGGGGGATCGGCTCCATCCTGCTGGAACACCTCGCCGCCGCGGCACAGGAGAGCGGGCTGAAGCGGTTCGTCGCCGAGGTCCTCGGCGAGAACGGGCAGATGGTCCGGGTGTTCCGGGACGCCGGGTACAAGGTCAGCCGGGTGCTCGAGGAAGGCGTCCTGCACCTGGAGTTCGACATCGACCCCACCGACGACTCGGTCGCCGTGGCTCGCGCCCGCGAACAGGCCGCCGAGGCCCGCAGCGTCTACAACCTGCTGCACCCGAAGT
>CBIMJO010000540.1:0-6721 GCA_966244135.1 uncultured Actinocrispum sp.
CCACCCACGCGAACACCCAACCGGCCCTGATCGTCCGCAAACACACCGACGCGGGCCTGACCCCGTACGGCATCCAGGTCCTCACCCTCATCGGCCCGCACATCGCCCGCATCACCGCGTTCAACGACCCGGCCCTGGTCCCCGCGTTTGCCGGCCAGCCGGCCGAGGGCGGCGACGAAGAGAGCCGGCCGGGCCGATGGCGATGACGAGGAGGGCGGCGACGGGGGCGGCGGCTTCCCAGCCGACGAACGACATCATCAGGCGCGGCGGCCCCGCCGATCGCGGTCCAGCCGTGCGGCGGGAACGGGTGCCAGTTCTCCGCGTGCTAGGCGGGAGCCGCGCCGAAGACGCCGACGGCCACTACCGCTGATGACACAGACAGTGGGTGGCCCGGCGATGGATGCGGTCAGGCCCGGAGGCATGAGCAGGCCGGGCCCGAACAAGGCGCCGACGTGCATCGCCGAAGCACGGGGCACGGAGAGCTGGTGCGTCATGCGGCAATCGTGCTCGCTGAGGCGGTCCGGCTGTCCCCGTCGGCGTGCCCGCGCGCTGGAGGAGGCCGGGATCATCGCCGGGCACCGGGAGAAGGCGAACCTGGGCCTGGCCGTGTTCCTCGAACTCAAAGTGCGCAGCCACTCCGCGGAGACCAACCGGAAGGTCGCGGATGCACTGCTGACGATCCCGTCGATGGTCGCCTGCTACCGGGTGTCCGGGGCGGCGGACTTCTTCGTCGAAGGTGCCCTGCCCGACCTTCCGTCGTATGGCGGAATGTTGCTCGGTCACGTGATCGCCATCCCGGAAGTGATTGATGTCCGGAGTACGTTCTCGATCCACACCGTGCGTACTCGCGGCCCGCTTCCGGTTGATCATCTCTGACCGCGTTGTCCTGTTTGTGTCTGGTGATGAGTACACCCGTTCAGCTCATATGAGCGGCTTCGAAACGTGGTTAGACTCAGCCGCTGTAATGCCGCGCGACCAATGAATGCGGTCGTCGAAGGTCGGGGCTTTCTCACACGTATTCCTATTTCCCAACGGGGGCGCGCGTGCGTCAAGACCATTTGCTGCCGACGTATGCCCAACTGTTCGGCGCGCTGGACTTCCGTGCCGTCGACGAGGGGCGCACGGTGTACTCACCCGCCGCGTACCTCGCCGATCTGCTCAAGCTGATCGCGGACAACTTCGACGGTGAGCCACTCACCGGGCCGGATCGCCGTCCGGATCTCACCGCAATTCCGCTTGATGGCGAACATACCTACACAGAGTCACCTTATCTCGATATCGTCACGAGAGTACTGCGTGGGTTGACCGGCACGGACCTGAAAGATGTGCGATTCCCGTTCAGCATGCCGTTCGACCTCGACCGGGAAAAGGCACGCCGTTATCTCGCGCATTTCCAGACCGGTCCAATTGAGCTGTACGAGCTGTTCGCGGACACCCTCGACCGCGACACGGTGGCACGCGAGTTCCTCGGCTTGTCGGCGGTCGACGCCAGGCTCGTGACCACCGTGATCACCGACAACGCGGACCTGCTGGCCACCTACTACGGCTTCGACGGGACCTTCACCGACCTGCAGGACGTCGCCCAGTTCGTGCGCGCGACCCGGCTCACCGCCGTCGAGCTGGATGCGCTGGTTCACCTGGGCGCCACCGCTTTCGTCAACCAGAGCCCCACGCCGGTCACCCTCGACGAGGTCGGCACGAAGCTCACCCAGGGCGGCAAGGCCGTGCCGCAGGCCTGGTTCGAGCGGGTCAGCCGGTTCGTCCGCCTGGCCCGGAAAGCCGGCCTGACCCTCGGTGACGCCGACATCGTGCTGAGACGCTGCTGCGGCAACAAGATCAACGCCGAAGCCCTGCGAACTCTCGCTGTGGTCGTGCACCTGAGCCGCGGCCTGGCCCTGCCCATCGACGTGATCACCAGCCTGACCGGCCCGATCGACGACGACCTGTTCGATCGCGTGTTCAACGAGCCGTTTGAGACCGAGCACACGGTCATCCGGGGACCGGCGACGAAGGTGCCCGCCGGGACAACGGTGCTGACCATCGCGGGCGACATTCTGCACCCACGCAACAAGGACTACCGCGTCCGCGTATCCCGCGCGATCGGCCTGTCCGAGGCCGACCTCACGATCGTCGTCACGCGCATCCGCAAGCGCTACACGGGTCTGGGCGGGCAGCCAGGCCCGTTCGACCCGGCAGACCTCAAGTCTGTGGCCCTGTTGCACCGCGTGGCGAAGCTGACCACCGCCCTCGGCATCTCCGTCACCGAGTTCTTCACCATCCTGGACGCGCTGACCCAGGACCCCGGCACGTTCGCCGGTGGGCTGCTCGAAGTCGAACCGGGAACGCCCGACCTGTACCGGATGCTGGAAGCCCCGGATGTCGCCTCGGCGCTGTGCCTGGCGCAGCTGCTGCTCAGCGTCGTGCGCTGGATGCAGGCCCTCGGTATGGACAGCGACGAGCTCTCCTCGATCCTGGCCGGGGACGACACGGGCGAGGACGTGAGCGACCAGCTCGACGAGGCCCTCGACGCGGTGGCCCTGGCGCCGGACTCGTTCGTCTCCGACCGGTTCGGCGAGCGGGCCTCCCGGGTCGTGTTCGACGTGCTCAACGCCTCCGAGGGCGTTGTGTCCGAACGGGACGGTCGCCTGCTCCGGCTCGACCCGGCCCTCGTCGCAACGGCGGCCTACGACTGCATCGCCGAGCTGGGCATGCTGACCGAGGAGGACTTCTCCGGCCTGGGCCTGGCCGAACAGCTGGCCGGCAAGATCTACACGAACCTGGTGCGCACCGGCGCCCTCGACGAGTCGGGCATGGTCGTCAAGGACGACTTCGTGCTGTCCACCGACTTCACCGCGTACCGTGCCCGATTGTTCGAGCTGATCAGCGAATCGGAGGCGTTCTACCCGTCGAGCCTGGCCGGCCTGGAAGGCCCGACCGAACTCCAGCTGGCCGAGCTGTACGACAACCTGATCGTGCTCGGCTACCTCGACGAGGACGGCGCGATCCAGGACCCGGACTTCTTCGCCGACCCGGGCAACGTGCACCTGTTCACCATCACCCTGCCGCTGGCCCCGGTCGCCGAGGAGGTCAAGAGCCTGCTGCGCGAGCGGACCGAGCAGTGGCGGACCGAGCCGGTCGCGCTCGACCCGGAGATCTTCGCCGACCTGGCGCTCACCGACCAGCAGCACACCGACCTGGTGGAAAGCCTGCGGTTCAACGGGTACATCGACCGCGACGACAACTACGCCGACCCGGCCGCGCTGATCAGGCTGACCCTGGAGGCGTTCAGCGTCTCGGCCGTGTTCCACCCCTACCGCGCCGGGATCCTGGAAGCCATCCAGACCCAGCTGATCGACCGGCGCGCGGAAGTCCTGACGGTGGAGGCGGATCAGTTCGCCGAGATCGCAGACCACGCCGTCGCCCGGGCGGTGGTCGCCGCCCTGGACGGCGGCTATCTCGTCGAGTCCCTTGTACCGGATGAGATGCGCTCGTTCTTCGCCGACCCGGCCAACGTCGTGTCGCTCGCCGGCTCGGCCTGGGAGAACCTGTTCTCCGACACCGACCTGGCCACCATCACCCAGCGGATCGCCTCGGTCCTCACCGAGCAGCAGCCCTACCGGCTCGACCTGGACGCCGTGGCGGAACTCGGTTTCGACGCCGACGAGGCCGAGCGGCTCGTGGCCATCCTCGAAGCCCGCGACGACATCGACGAAGAGCTCGCCGTGCCGGAGGACCGGCTCGCCTGGTTCGCCACGGCCGCGAACGCGGTCAGCTACACCATCGAAGGCCTCACCGACTACCAGACCGACATCTTCTTCCTGCTGCACACCGCAGCCCGCGAGATGACCGCGGCACGCACGGAGATCACCGACCGGCTCACCGAACTGGCCGGTGCGCAGCGAACCGCGCTTCTCGGCGTGCTGACCGACGCGACCGGGCTGCCGGAAGACACCGTCGAGGCTGTCTGCGCGGGCGTGGCAGGCAGCCTCGCGGGGTCGTTCGACGGCCTGCTTTCCCCGGACGCCAAGAAGATCTACGACCGGGTCCGGCGGTTCGCAGTGCTCGCGACCAAGCTCAGCATGGACGCCACCCAGGTCGGGGTCGCGTTCCACGACCAGGACCTGGCGGACAAGTTCCCCGAGCCGCTGGTGCTGCCGCCGGACGTCGACCGGATCGACGCGCTGCTGGAGTCCACTGACGGTAACCGGTATCTGTTCCACAACGGCGTGTATTGGGTCTATGGCTCGGGTGCCGAGACCGCGACCGGACCCAAGCAGCTGATCGAGCTGTCGCCCAGGCTCGCCGAGCTCATCGGCCACGACGGCGCGGGCTCACATGCCTTCGTCCGGCTGCCCGGCACCGGGCACTGGGCGCGCAAGGACCAGGTGTGGGGCACGGTAAGGAACAACGTCGCCGAGCCCGCCCGCATCGACAGCGCGTTCGTCGACGACGACGGCCGCACGTACCTGTTCTGCGGCGACCAGTACGTGCGCTACTCCGGTTCGGACTACACGTATGTCGACGAGGGGTATCCGCGGGCGATCGGCGAGTGGTGGGAAGGCGAAGGGCGGCACGTTCCGCTGCCCGAACGGTTCCGGACGCTCGTCGACGCGTCGGTCCAGGACCGGGACGGCACAACGCATCTGTTCTCCGGCGACCGGTGCCTCGCCGTCGGCACCGGATCGCCGGACCAAGCCACCGCTGGGGTCTGGGGCCAGGTCCGCAATGTCCTGGCGGACACCGGAAACGTTGAGGCGGCCTACGCCGAGCCGTCGGCGGTGGTGCTGTTCTCGGGCAACCAGGTGGCGCGCTACACCGACAACATCGAGAACGACGGCGTCCTCGTCGACGACAGCTACCCGTGCAAGATCGAGTCGTACCTGCCGGACATCCCGCCCGGCTTCGACAGCGCGCTCGACGCGGCTTTCGCCGACCAGAACGGGGTCGTGCACGTCTTCAAGGACGGCAAGACGATCGCCGTCGAACGCGGCAAGACCGGCACGATCACGCAGACTTCGCAGCGGTGGGGCCAGCTGGGCCCGATCCTGCCCAGCGGCGTGGACTCCGCGCTGGTGGGCCTCGACGGGCGGACGTACCTGTTCAGCGGGGGACGCTACCTGCGCTATTCCGGTACCGACTACTCCATTGTGGACCTTGGTTATCCGCGCAGGATCGCCAAGGACTGGGGCGGGCTGCGTCAGGTCGGCGCCTCGTTCGTCATGGACGGTGCGACGCATCTGTTCGGACCCGGCGGTCTCGTATTCAGCGTCACGATAGATCACGAGCCGGACCTCGCGGGAACGGTTTCCCGGGCACTGCGCGAGAAACTGGCGGAACACGCCATCACGCTCGCGATCGACGCCCGGGTCACCGGAGTCACGCCGGAGTGGAAGCTCACCGCCGACCAAGGCCTCGAGCTCGTGCTGCGGCGGGTCGAGGAGACCATCGCCGACCAGGTTCAGGCGCGGATCGAGGTGCACGTCGACCCGGCCCAGGAGACGCAGTTCGTCGTGCGCTACTCCAGCCGGGACTACACCACCCCGGACGCCGGGTACCCGAGGCCGTTGGCGGACAACTGGTGGAACCTGCCCGTGGGCGGCTTCTCCACTGTGGACACCGTGTTCACTGGCCTGGACAACCGGACCTACCTGTTCTCCGGTGGGCACTTCGTGGTGTTCGACAGCAAGCGCCGCTGGTGGTCCGAGCCACGTGAGCTGCGAGCCCGGTGGGACAGCCTGCCTTTCGAGCATGTCGACGCGGCCTTCGTCGGCAAGGACGGCAAGACGTACCTCTTCTCGGACGACCAGTACGTCCGGTACACCGGAAGCGACTACACCGAGCTGGACGACCGCTACCCGGCGCCGATCGCGCCCTTCTGGGGCAACATCGTCAACTCCATCACCCGCCACGGTCGCGTCGACGCCACTCTGGTAGTGGACACCGCCACATACCTGTTCTCCGGCAACCAATACGTCCGCTACGACGGACCCGACCGCACGGTTGTCGCCGACGGGTACCCGAAGGCGCTCAGCGCGTTGTCGTCCGAGCCGCACTTCGCCACCCTGACCGAGACGGTGACGAAGGTGGACGCGGCCTTCGCCGACCAGCGCAACATCTATCTGATCTCCGATGGCCGCATCCACGCCATTTCCGGTACGCTGTACCGGAAGTACGCGAACTTCGAGGACGTGCGCTGTGCGTTCATCGAGGACGGGATGGTGCTCGCCGAGGGGTACGAGGGCTGGCAGCACTACAGCTCGCTGGAAGGCCTGAGGGTCGACAAGACCCGGTTCCGGCCAAGGGTTCTGCGGAAGGTGCCGCCCGCGTTCCAGCGCGAACTGGACTCGGTGCTGCGCGGTACCGACGGGAACACCTATCTGTTCAAGGGAAGTTCCTGCTTCGACGTGGGGCTGAACCGCGAGTTCGCCTTCGCCGAGGACTGGGGCCGCGGCCGGACCACCATCGTGCAGGACAACCGGGTCGACGCGGCCTTCGCCGGCCGCGACGGCAGGACCTATGTCTTCAGCGGCGACCAGTTCGTTGTCTACACCGGGACCCAGCTCGTCGACGGGTACATCGAGGGCGAACCGCGCCTGATCGCCGACCACTGGGCCTGATCCAATGCCCAATTCCAGGCGGAACGAATATTGTCGATATCGGCCGTGATCAGATCCAGAACCGCTTTTTTGGTCAAATCGGCCGGGTCAATCTGCAGCAAGGA
>CBIMJO010000541.1:0-6721 GCA_966244135.1 uncultured Actinocrispum sp.
GCCAGCGCGACCAGGTCGCCGCGGATCCGCCGGGGGCGGGTCAGGAGCAGGGACACCTGGGGAAGGTAGCCCTCCACGGGTCCGTTCGCCGACTGGCACCGGGATCCGTCAGAAGTCCGTAAGAAGTTCGCCGCCGTCACAGTTTGGTAAGCGCCCCAAGGGTTCTGCGCTCGTCCGGAAGGGACTTCACTCGGCGCCATGGACGAGATCGATGTGGTGCTGCCGTGTCTCGACGAGGCGGCTGCACTCCCCTTGGTGCTGACGGCGCTGCCGCCGGGCTACCGGGCGATCGTCGTGGACAACGGGTCCACCGACGGGTCACCCGAGGTCGCCGGCAGGCTGGGCGCGAAAGTGATCCACGAGCCACGCAAAGGCTACGGTGCTGCCGTCCACACAGGACTGGAGCACGCCACGTCCGACCTGGTCGCGTTCATGGACGCGGATGCCTCCCTCGACCCCGCTGAGCTGCCCCGGCTCGCCCGGCTGCTCGACCACGCCGATCTTGCCGTGGGCAAACGGGTTCCTGCGCAGCGCGGAGTCTGGCCATGGCATGCACGGGCCGGAAACGCCCTGCTGGCAGCGTTGCTGCGCTGGAAAGGCCTGCCGGTCACCGACATCGCGCCGATGCGGGTGGTCCGCCGCCGGCAGCTGCTGGATCTGGGCATCAAGGATCGCGCGTTCGGGTATCCGCTGGAACTCCTGCTCAGAGCCGCCGAGGACAAGTGGCGGGTCGTGGAGACCGGCGTGGCCTACCGGCCGCGTGCCGCGGGTACCAAGTCGAAGGTCTCCGGTTCGGTCAAGGGGACGCTGCGGGCGGTCCGGGACATGGCCGGGGTGCTGCGATGATCATCCTGCTGCTGGCCAAGGCCCCCGTCCCCGGCCGGGTGAAGACGCGGCTGTGCCCGCCGGCGACGCCCGAACAGGCGGCGGACATCGCGGCCGCGTCCCTTTTGGACACCTTGGACGTCATCTGCTCGGTTCCCGGCGCGCGGCCGGTGGTCTCGTTCGCCGGTGAGGTCGGCCGCGCGACGCGCCGGAAGGAACTCATCAAAGCGCTGAACCGTACCGCCGTGTTCTGGCAGCGCGGCCAGGACTTCGCCAACCGGCTCGCCAACGCGCACCTGGATGTCGCCAGGCACTGTCCCGGCGAGGCCGTCCTGCAGATCGGCATGGACACCCCGCAGGTCAGTCCGGCCATGTTGACCGGCGCGGTGGAACGGTTGAAGGAGTTCGACGGCGTGCTCGGGCGTGCGGCGGACGGCGGCTGGTGGGCGCTCGGCCTCCGCAACCCGGCGGAGGCCGACGTCCTGCGCACTGTTGCGATGTCCCGGCCCGACACCGGCGATCTGACCCATGCCGCCCTTGCCCACCTGCGGATCGGCGAGCTGCCGGTGATGTCCGATGTGGACACCATGGCAGACGCCCTCCGGGTGGCCCGGCAGGTGCCGAACGGCCGGTTCGCACGAACGGTGGTGGCGACCGCGTGACCGAGTTCGACATGGCCATGGCAGCCGAGACCTGCTGGCTGGAACGGTCCGACGGGGCACGGATCCCGTTGCCGGTGGAGCGGTGGCGCGCGACCCCGGCTCCGAGCGACGAGATGATGCTCGCCCACTGCTCCGGCCCGACTCTCGACATCGGCTGCGGCCCCGGGCGGCTCGCCGGTTCGCTGGCCAAACGCGGAGTTCCGGTGCTGGGCGTGGACATCTCACCGGTCGCGATCAGGATGACCCTGGCTCGCGGGGCTGTCGCCGTGCGGCGCAGCGTGTTCGACCGCCTGCCCGGCGAAGGACGGTGGCACACCGTGCTTCTGGCCGACGGCAACATCGGCATCGGCGGTGACCCGGTCACGCTCCTGCGCCGCATCCGGGATCTGCTTTCACCACAAGGGAAGGCGATCGTCGAGGTCGATCCGCCGGGTGTGCCGGTCCACCACCATCGAGTGCGGTTGAACGGCACCGGGACCTGGTTCCCCTGGGCCTGGCTGGGCGCGGACGGCGTCGAACAGACCGCTCAGGCAGCCGGTCTGGACCGCCGGTGGACGGCGTCCAGCGGGGACCGGTGGTTCACGGAGCTGGTGCCGGCATGAAACTCCCCCAGCCGAAGTTCGCCAGTGCGGCCCACCACGAACGCGCCACCGCCCGGATCGGCCTCTGGCTCGGCATCACGTTCGTGGTCTGCTTCATCACCGGCCTGCTCAGCCATGCCGTGCAGCACCCACCCAGCTGGTTCTTCTGGCCGTCCCGGCCGGTCAACCTCTACCGGATCACCCAAGGCGTCCACGTGGTCTCCGGCATCGCCGCGATCCCGTTGCTGCTGGCCAAGCTCTGGAGCGTCTACCCCAAGCTGTTCGAACGCCCGTTGGTCCGGAACCTGCCGCACGCCCTCGAACGCGGCTCGATCCTGGTGCTGTCCGGCGCGGCCTTCTTCGAGCTGACCACGGGCATCCTCAACGTCGCCCAGAACTACAAGTTCACGTTCTTCTTCCCTGACGCGCACTACGCGGTGGCCTGGATCGCGGTCGGCTCGATCATCCTGCACATCGCCGTCAAACTCCCCACCATCCGCCGTGCCCTCACCAGGGACCCCGAGCCCGAGATCCCGTCCAGGCGGGCGTTTCTGCGCACAACATGGCTGGCCACGGGAGCGGCGGTGCTGGCGACTGCGGGCACAACGGTCCCCCTCCTCCGCGGCATCTCCACGCTCGCGTGGCGGACCACCAACGGCCGTCAAGGCCTCCCTGTCAACAGAACCGCCGCTGCCGCGGGTGTCAGCCAAGACCCGGGCTGGACTCTTCAGGTAGCCGAGAAGACCTTCACCCTCGACCAGCTCAACGCCATGCCCCAGACCACCGCGGACCTGCCGATCGCCTGTGTCGAAGGCTGGAGCCAGAACGCGACCTGGACCGGTGTGCCGGTCAAGGACCTGTTGACAGCAGCAGGCGTGCGGCCGGGAGCGGAGATACGGGTGCAGTCGATGGAACGCAACGGGCTCTACCGCTCGACGGTTCTTCCCAGCGAACACACCAGCGACCCGCTCACGCTGCTGGCGTTGCGGCTCAACGGCGAAGTCCTCGACCTGGACCACGGCTACCCGGCACGGATCATCGCCCCGAGTCGTCCTGGAGTCCTGCAGACGAAGTGGGTCAACCGGCTGGAGGTGCTGTGAAGACACGGATTGTGCTTGGTCTGGCCGGTGCCGGGATGACGGCTTGGGGCGCCTGGCTGGCGTTGGGCGTTCCGCAGCTTTTCGAGCTGGGGGCATGGTTCGTCGCGGGACCGGTGATCCATGACGCACTGCTCGCGCCCGTAGTGGCGGCCTTGGGGTTCGTCCTCAGGGGACCCCTGAAGGTGGGGGCGGTGCTGTCCGGTGCCCTGGTGTTGATTTCTGTTCCGTTGCTGTGGCAGGACGGGGTTCCGTCGAATCCGGGCCTGCACGACGCGAACTACTGGGCGCGGCTGGGAGTCAGTCTGGGGGTGGTGTGGGTGTTCGTGCTGGTCTTCTTCCTGGTGCGCAAGGTCGTCAAGAAGCGCAGAGCCGCCGCCGCGAAATGAAACCGAGCCGCACAGAGATGGACGAGGGGTGATCCATCCCGTGCGACTCAGTTGACCGGCCCGGGGGCAGCGGACCGGTGGCCGATCTCTCCCCGAAGAGGATCGGCGTATTCCGGTTCACCCGACGAGAACCGGAAACCTGTGTAGTTGTGTCCACCCCGTGGGGTTGTTCCGGCTCCCGGGCGGAACAACCCCACGAGGCTCCTTTCACCACCCAGTCCTCCCCGACAGGACCGGAGGTTGGTCTCGGCCGCCCTGCAACGGCCGAGCGTTCTCCTTCTTTCGAAAACTCAGTTCAGCGGGACGGGCTGCCCGCCGAGGGTGACCTGCACGGTCTTGGTGCCGTTGCCGATGGTCAGCGTCACCTTGTCGCCTGGGGCCCTGGAGCGGACCGCGGCCACGAGCGCGTCGGACGTGTCGATCCGGCGGTCGTCCAACTTGGTCACGATGTCGCCGACGGCGAGCCCGGCCGACTGGGCGGCGCTGTTCGGCGTGACCTCGGTGACCTGCGCGCCGCTGGTGGTGCCGTCCTGCGGGGTCTGCACCTTCACGCCGAGCACGGTCTGGGTGGCCTTGCCGGTCTTGACGATCTCGTCGGCGGTGCGCCGGGCCTGGTCGATCGGGATGGCGAAGCCGATGCCGACCGAACCGCCCTGCTGGCCGCGGGTGCCGCCGGCGCTGTTCGGGCTGTAGATCGCCGAGTTGATCCCGACGACCTGGCCGGCCATGTTCACCAGCGGGCCGCCGGAGTTGCCGGGGTTGATCGCGGCATCGGTCTGGATCGCGTCCATCACCGACTCCTGCGTGCCCTGGTCGCCGCCGGCGCGGGTCGGCCGGTGCAGCGAGCTGACGATGCCGGAGGTGACCGTGCCGGACAGGTCGAACGGCGATCCGATCGCGACCACGGCCTGGCCGGTCTTCAGGTCATCCGACCGGCCGAGTGTGACAGCGGTCTTGCCGGACACGCCCTTCGCCTGCACGACAGCGACATCCGATGTCGGGTCCCGGCCGAGCACGGTGGCGTCCGCGGTCTGCCCGTCCTGGAAGACGACCTTGAGCGCGCTGCCCTGCACGGCCTCGGCGATGACGTGGTTGTTCGTGATGATCAGGCCGTCCTGGCGGATCACGAAGCCGGAGCCCTCGCCGCTGCGGGTCTGCAGCTGGACGACGCTGGGCAGCAGCTTGTCGGCCACCGACTCGATCGAGCCGGGCGCCGCGGAGGAAGCCTGCTTGGCGGGCGGCGGCACGTCCAGGGCGGACGGCGCGCTCGCGATCTTGTTGTCCGCGGTGATGAATCCGCCCACGGCACCCGCGCCGCCCCCGACGAGCAGCGCGAGCACGGCGACCCCGATCACCAGCCCGTTGGACCGGCGCGGCGGAGGCTGCGGCGCGGGCGGTGTCGGATACGTGGGAACGTTCGGCGGGGGCACATACGGCCCCGGCTGACCGTGCACGGCCGAGCCGTACAGCACCTGTGGCTGCTCGTGCGCCGGGGCGTGCTGCGCCTGCGCGGCCCAGGGGCTCGGCGGCGTCGGCTCGCCCGTGTCGTGCAACGAGGCGGTCTCATAAGCAGAATCAGCGTCGTACGAAGAGCCTGCGGCCGGCGAGCCGGTCTCGCGCACAGCGTCGGCCGCGGGCTGCGAGCCGGCCTCACTGGCGACGGGCTGCGAGCCGGCCTCGGGCGCCTGGCCCGGCTCCGGCAGCGACGCCGCAGGCTGCGCCGGAGCCGGCTCGGGCGCCTGCCCGCTGCTGTCAGGCTGCTGCGGGCCGGGGCTGTTCTCGGTCATGGCACAAAGCTTGCCGCCTGTGTCTGAGAACCGCCTGAGATGAACCTGGGGAGTTCTGTGTGAAACTCAGACGGCGTTGCGCAGGCGCTCGGCGACGGCCTCGGGGGTCACGTCGTTGATCCACACCGCCATGCCCGACTCCGACCCGGCCAGGTACTTCAGCTTGTCCTTCGTGCGCAGGATGGAGAACACCTCGAGGTGCAGCCAGGCCAGGTCGCGGCGCTCGCGCACCGGTGCCTGGTGCCAGGCGGCGATGTACGGCAACGGGCGGTCGTACAGGGAATCGAGGTGCCGCAGGACACGCGAGTAGAGGCTCGCGAAGTCGTCGCGTTCGTCGTCGGTCAGCGCGGGCAGGTCCGGGACCTGGCGGTGGGGCACCACATGCACCTCGACCGGCCAGCGCGCGGCCACGGGGACGAACGCCGTCCAGTGTTCCGACGACTCGATGACCCGCGTGCCCTCCTTGCGCTCGGCGTCGAGCACGTCACCCATCACCGGGCGGCCGTTCTTGTCCATATAGGACGAAGCGACCTCCAGCATCCGCGCGGTGCGTGGGGTGATGAACGGGTACCCGTAGATCTGGCCGTGCGGGTGGCTCAGCGTCACGCCGATCTCCTCGCCCCGGTTCTCGAACGGGAACACCTGGGCGACATAGGGCAGCTTCGACATGGCCTCGGTCCGGTCCGCCCAGACGTCCACCACCGTGCGGATCCGCGGCACCGTCAGCTCGCCGAACGAGCTGTTGTGGTCGGAGGTGAAGCAGACGACCTCGCAGCGGCCCTCGCCGGGCGCCCGCTGCACCAGCTCACGACCGTCCACAGTGGTCATACCGTCGCCGTGGAAGCCGTGCACCGGATGCGAGAACGACGGGAACCGGTTCTCGAACACCACCACGTCGTAGCTGTGCTCCGGGATCTCGGTCAGCTTGCCCGGTTCGGACGGACACAGCGGGCACATGTTCGCCGGCGGCTTGTACGTCCTGGTCTGCCGGTGCGCGGCCATCGCGACCCACTCGCCGGTCAGCGGGTCGCGCCGCATCTCCGAGCCGGGCTGGAACGGCGGCAGGTCCCTGCTGTCGGCCACGGTGCGCACCGGCGAGTCCGGCGTGTCATCTAAGTAGACGATCTCCCGCCCGACGGCCAGCCGGGCGGTGGTTCGCCTCACGCGGTTTCCCCTCCGGTGTCGGGCATCGCGTCCTCGCCCACATCGGCGATGATCAGCTCGCCGACCCGCTCGGCGAGGAAGTCACGGCCTTCCTGGCTCAGGCCGTCGTCCGTTACCAGCACGTCCGCGTCCTCCAGGTCGGCGATGGTGGAGATGCCGACCGTGCCCCACTTGGTGTGGTCGGCGAGCACGACGAGCCGTTCCGCCGCCTCTACG
>CBIMJO010000542.1:0-6712 GCA_966244135.1 uncultured Actinocrispum sp.
GTCTGCTTGACGCGACGAAGCCCCAGCGTATCCGTGAAGAAGCGGTTGTTCTGCGACAGCGCGTGATCGACCTTCACGTCGAACTGGTTGTCCTGCCGTTCGAGCGAGGGGTTGATCAGGTAGTTGTTGATCGGCTGACCGGTCGTCCCGAAAGGACCTGAGCCATGACGCTGAGGCTGCCGAGGCTGGCGTCGGTCGACCGGTCGGCGGCGATCGAGCCGTTCACCATCCCGGATCCCGATGGTGGCGCCGTGCGGATTCCGTACGGCCCTCACCCCGGTGACCCGTCACCACTTCTGCGCCCGATCCCGTGCGTGCGGGCGCGCCGTTCCTAGGTTATGAGGTCATGCCATGTCTTTCGCAGGTGTCGATCGTCTGCAGTACCCGGGCAACGATTTCATGAGCGGGCTGATGCAGAACACCAACCTGCTGTGGACCGGGTTCTACCTCGCGCCGGCGCCCTCGCAGGGCAACCGGAGCTGGATGCCCCATCTCGCCGACCTGCGCGGGATGGGGCCGGGGTGGGGCATCGCGCCGATCTTCGTCGGCCAGCAGCACCCGAGCATCACCACCCCGGGGGTGTCGCACATCCGCACCGCCGAGCAGGGACGGCAGGACGCGCTGCTGGCCGCGAGCCTGGCCGATCAGGCCGGGTTCACCAGCGACGCGGAGGCCGGCCTGCCCGGGGCGCCGCGGATCTACCTCGACATCGAGATCGGCGGCACCCTGCCCAGGGAGGACCTGACCTACGTCAACGCCTGGTGTGCGACCATCCGCTCGGATGAGACCGCGTACCTGCCGGGCGTGTACTGCTCGTTCAAGGACACAGCGGCACAGCTGGTACGGGACAATCCGGACCTGACCGTGTGGGTGTTCAACATCAACCAGTTCCTGCACCACCACGACCAGGCGATGACCGGGCCGGCCGAGTTCCGCAAGCCGGACATCGCCCAGTCGGGCTTCCCCGGCGCCACGGCGTGGCAGTGGATCCAGGGCTTCGGCTCGATCACCACGACCCTGCCGGACGGCACCACGAAGTCACTGTCGAGCTGGGACCTGGATGTGTCGGCCGCCCCGGATCCGTCCCATCCGGACCGCAAGTTCGATCCGGATTCCGGGACCTGGCTGGACTAGCTCTCCAGCCAGCCGTGGGCGTGCGCGAGCTTGGCGATGCGCTGGCGGACCTGGACGATCTGGGCCGCGGTGAGCGTGGGCGCGGCCTCGAGCAGCGCCTCGGTGAGCTCTTGCATCAGCTCTCGCGGTGAGAGCACGTCGCACATCACGTCGTCGTCCGCGCTGGACGACGGGCCGGACGAGCGGGTCGGGCCGCGTTCGAGCACCCGTACCCCGGTCGCCTTCAGGCCACGGTCGCCCTCGACCACGTCGAACTCGACCGTGGTGCCCGGGGTGAACAGGAACTTCTCGTCGCGGAGGTCGTTCGCGTGCATGAAGACGTCCTCGCCGCCGTCGTCGGGTGCGATGAACCCGTAGCCGCGAACGTCGTCGAACCTCAGTACCTTGCCGGAAACCACACCACACCTCATCAACCGCACAAACAGTCTTTGGCGAAGGTTACCCCATCAGCTGCGCAACCGGTGATCGAGAGCCGTGTACCGCCTGCCGGTGCTCGCGGTGCGCACCGCCTGGCCGATCGCCTTGGCCGACCCGACCAGCACGACGAGCTTCTTCGCCCTGGTCACGGCGGTGTAGAGCAGGTTGCGCTGGAGCATCATCCAGGCGCTGGTGGTGATCGGGATGACCACGCAGGGATATTCGCTGCCTTGCGAACGATGGATGGTGACCGCGTAGGCGTGGGTCAGCTCGTCGAGCTCGCTGAACTCGTAGCCGACCTCCTCGTCCTCGTCGGTGCGCACGTAGAGCTTCTGCTCCTCGGCGTCCAGCGCGGTCACCACGCCCATGGTGCCGTTGAAGACGCCGTTCTCGCCCTTGTCGTAGTTGTTGCGGATCTGGGTGACCTTGTCGCCGACGCGGAACACCCGTCCGCCGAACCGGCGCTCGGGCAGGTTCGGTGTGGACGGTGTCAACGCCTCCTGCAGCAACGTGTTCAGCGCGGCGGCGCCCGCCGGGCCGCGGTGGGTGGGCACGAGGACCTGCACGTCCCGGCGTGGGTCGATGCCGAACTTGCGCGGGATCCGGTTGGCCACGATGTCCACGGTCAGCGCCCCGGTCGCCTCGGTGTCGTCCACCGAGAACAGGAAGAAGTCCGTCATGCCCTGGGTGACCGGATGCTCGCCGGCGTTGATCCGGTGGGCGTTGGTGACCACGCCGGACTCCTGTGCCTGGCGGAAGATGTGGGTCAGCCGGACGTTCGGGATGCGGGTGTCCGGGGCTAGCAGGTCCCGCAGCACCTCGCCCGCGCCGACCGACGGCAGCTGGTCGACGTCGCCGACCATCAGCAGGTGGGTGCCCGGCGCCAGGGCCTTGACCAGCTTGTTCGCCAGCAGCAGGTCCACCATGGACGCTTCGTCGACCACCACCAGGTCGGCTTCCAGGGGACGGTCGCGGTCGAACGCGGCCTCTCCCCCGGGCTTGAGCTCCAGCAGCCGGTGCACGGTGCTGGCCTCGTGCCCGGTCAGCTCGCTCAGCCGTTTCGCCGCCCGCCCGGTCGGCGCGGCCAGCACCACACGGGCCTGCTTGGCGGTGGCCAGTTCCACAATGGACCGGACGGTGAAGCTCTTGCCACAGCCGGGACCGCCGGTCAGCACGGCCACCTTGCTCGTCAACGCGAGCTTCACGGCCTGTTCCTGTTCCGGGGCAAGGGAAGCGCCGGTGCGCTTGCCCAGCCAGGCCAGGGCGCGGTCCCAGTCGACGGTCTGGAACGAGGGCATCCGGTCCTCGTCGCCGTTCAGCAGCCGGCGCAGCTGCCCGGCCAGCGAGATCTCGGCGCGGTGGAACGGCAGCAGGTAGATGGCCACCTCGGGCTCGTCCTCCGGGACGATCTCGCGGACCACACCCTCCTCGTCGATCAGCTCGGCCAGGTAGTCGATCACCAGACCGGTGTCCACCTGCAGGATCTTCACCGCCTCGGCGATCAGCCGCTCCTCGGGCAGGTAGCAGTGCCCGTCACCGGTGGACTCAGACAGGGTGAACTGCAGGCCTGCTTTGATCCGCTGTGGACTGTCGTGCGGGATGCCGACCGCCTTGGCGATGGTGTCCGCGGTGCGGAACCCGATCCCCCACACATCGGAGGCGAGCCGGTAGGGCTCGGTGCGCACGACGTCGATGGCTTTGTCGTTGTACTGCTTGTAGATCCGGACCGCGAGCGACGTGGACACGCCGACGCCCTGCAGGAAGACCATCACCTCTTTGATGGCCTTCTGCTCCTCCCAGGCATCCGCGATCAGCTTGGTGCGTTTCGGGCCGAGCTTGGGCACCTCGATCAGCCGCTGCGGCTCGTTCTCGATCACGTCGAGTGCGTCCACCCCGAAGTGGGTGACGATCTTGTCCGCGAGCACCGGCCCGATGCCCTTGATCAGCCCCGAGCCGAGGTAGCGGCGGATGCCCTGGATGGTGGCGGGCAGCACCGTCGTGTAGTCGTCGACGTGGAACTGCTTGCCGTACTGGGGATGCGAGCCCCACCGGCCACGCATCCGGATCGACTCGCCCGGCTGGGCGCCCAGCAGCGCTCCGACCACCGTGACGAGGTCGCCGCCACGACCAGTGTCCACTCGGGCGACCGTGTAACCGGTGTCCTCGTTGGCGTAGGTGATCCGCTCGAGCACGGCCTCCAGCACCGCGCCCACGAACGCCTCACCTTTGCTCACCCCTGAACGAATACCACAGGTTGCTCACGTCTCGGCCTGCAGGACCGCCTGGACGATGCCCTGGTAGCCGGTGCACCGGCAGGTGTTGCCGGACAGGCATTCCCGGACGTACCCGGCGGTCAGGGGCTTCGGACGGAACATCTCCGTGGCGGCGACCACGAATCCGGGGGTGCAGAACCCGCATTGCAGACCGTGGCACCGGGTGAAGGCGGTCCGTAGGCGAGCTTCCGGTGAGGTCGAGGCAGTCGGCGAGGGTCAGCCGCGCGAGGACGCTCGCGGCGACCTCTTTCCCGTTGACGACGAGGTGGATCGCGTGGTCGCTCATGAGTGATCCTCCTGCGCGCGGCGGTGGCGAGCGTCAGGCTCGAGGCGAGGGCGTCGGCGACGACGGCCCGGATGTAGTCCGGGTCCTCGGCGGGCTCCGCCGCCGACACCGCGATCGTGCCGCTCTCCCCCGCACCCCTGACCCCGAGCGGATTGTCCGTCGGCACACCGAGATGTCGCACCAGCACATCGGGAACCTCAGCGCTGCCAGGCAGACCGTACTCGGCGAAGGTCGTCGAGCGGGGACCGCCGTCCGCGTCGTACCGGAACTCCACGTACAGCGCGCCACCCAGCCCCGGCGCCGAGCGGGTATGGACAACACCGAACTCCCGGCGAGCTGCTGTGGCCTCGCTGGCAACTTCGGGTTCGAACGCGAGCAGTACGACGTCTCCGTGGCCGCCGCCGAACAGGTCCTCCTCCCCCACCTCCGAGCCGCTGCCGAGGGGGTCCAATTGGCAGTGATTCACGCACATTGTGAGAAGACCGTGTCCGACCCACCGCACGGGCAGTGGATCATCGGGCGTATCGTCACTCGACGTGACGAAACCCGTTGACGCACCTGCACGCGGTTTCTTCGGGCACCCCCGGGGACTGGCGAACCTGTTCGGCACCGAGATGTGGGAACGGTTCTCCTTCTACGGCATGCAGGCGATCCTCGCCTTCTACCTCTACTACAGCGTTACCGATGGCGGCCTGGGCCTGTCCAAGGTCACCGCCGCCGGACTGGTCGGCGCGTACGGCGGCATGGTCTACCTGGCCTCCGTCGGCGGCGCGTGGGTTGCCGACCGGCTGCTTGGGGCCGAGCGGACGGTGTTCTACGGCGGGGTGCTGATCATGCTCGGGCACATCGCGCTGGCCGTCGTACCGGGCCTCGCCGGGGTCGCGGCCGGCCTGGTGCTGGTGATCGTCGGGACCGGCGGGCTGAAGTCGAACGTCGCCGCATTGGTGGGCACGCTGTATCCGGAGGGTGACGAACGGCGGGATGCCGGGTTCTCGTTGTTCTACATGGGGGTGAACCTCGGCGCGATGTTCGGGCCGATCGTCACCGGCTGGCTGCAGGAGGACATCGGGTTCCGCGTCGGGTTCGGCGCCGCCGCGGTCGGCATGGCCGCCGGTCTGATCCAGTACGTGGTGGGCCGCGGCAACCTCGGCGACAACGCCCGGGTCGTGCCGAACCCGCTGGACGGGCCGGCCAAGGTGCGGTCGTTCTCGATCATCGGCGCAGGTGTGGTGGTCGTGGCGCTGCTGCTGGTCACCGGTGTGATCAACGTCGACAACCTGGCGAAGGTGGTGACCTGGGTCGTCGTCGCGGCCTCGGTGATCTACTTCGCGATCATCCTGACCAGCAAGAAGGTCACCACGGTCGAGCGCAGCCGGGTGTTCGCGTTCATCCCGCTGTTCATCGTCAGCTTCGGCTTCTGGTCGCTGTTCCAGCAGCAGTTCACCGTGCTGCCGATCTACGCCGACAGCCGGGTGAGCCTGGACGCGCTCGGCTTCCACATCCCGCCGGCGATCTTCAACTCGGTGGAGCCCGCGTTCGTGATCATCCTGGCGCCGGTGTTCGCCTACCTGTGGACCAAGCTCGGCGAGCGCCAGCCCAGCACGCCGGTGAAGTTCTCGCTGGGTGTGGCGGGAATGGGCTTGGCGTTCGTGCTCATGGTCGCCATCAGCGCGACCGGCGACGGGCCCGTCGTGAACCCGCTGCTGCTGGCCCTGGTGCTGGTGGTGTTCGCGCTCGCTGAGATGTGCCTGTCCCCCGTCGGCCTCTCGGTGAGCACCAAGCTCGCGCCCAAGGCGTTCGGCTCGCAGATGGTCGCTCTGTTCTATTTGTCCATCGCGGCCGGGTCGTCGGTCGCGGGTGAACTGGCCGCTTACTCCACACCGGACAACGAGTCCTCGTACTTCGGCATCCTCGGCGGCGCCGCGATCGTGCTGGGCCTGCTGCTGCTCGCGATCACCCCGATGCTGCGCAAACTGATGCAGGGCGTGCACTGACGTTAACCGAAAGTAGGTAGCCGCCGGACCCACCGCGTCCGTTGACTGGGAGGCCGTTGATCCGAGTCCGCGGAGGCAGTGATGGCCGAAGTGAGTCGCCGGGCGTTCCTGGCCGGCACCGGGGCGGCGGCGCTGGCAGGGGTGACGGCCCCGTCGGCGGCCGCCGCCACCGGGTCGATCCAGGACGTCCGGCACATCGTCGTGCTGATGCAGGAGAACCGCAGTTTCGACCACTACTTCGGGACCATGAAAGGGGTCCGTGGCTTCGGTGACCGCAGCACGATCCTGTTGCCCGGCGGGTACTCGGTGTTCAACCAGCCCAACGGGCTCGGCCGGCAGTATCTGTTTCCCTTGCGCGGCACGGCGAGCAACGCCGAGACGTTGGCCCAGTGCCAGGGCGACATCGCGCACTCGTGGTCCGACCAGCACGGCGCCTGGAACGCCGGCAAGCTCGACCGGTGGATGGCCGCCAAGAACAAGATCGGCTGCCTGGGCTACCTGGACCGCACCGACCTGCCATTCCACTACGCCCTGGCCGACGCGTACACGATCTGCGACGCCTACCACTGCTCCGGGTTGACCGCGACCGGCCCGAACCGGACGTTCCT
>CBIMJO010000543.1:0-6710 GCA_966244135.1 uncultured Actinocrispum sp.
ATGGGGAAGGCGGCCCTGGTCGGGGCGACGGTCGAGATCCTGGCGGGCCTGGTCCGAGCGGCGGTCGAGGTCTTGACGGGACTGGTCGGGACGGCCGACCTGAGTGCGCTCAGGATCCTGGCGGGGCTGATCGGGACGGCTGAGCTGGGTGCGGTCGGGATCCTGCCCCGGGCGGCCGATCTGGGTCCGTTCGGGATCCTGATGGGACTGATCCGAGCGGCGGTCGAAGTCCTGGCGGGGCTGGTCGGGGCGACTGAGCTGAGTGCGCTCAGGATCCTGGCGGGACTGGTCCGGGCGGGCCACCTGTGTCCGTTCCGGGTCCTGGCGGGCGACCTGGGTGCGGTCCAGGTCCGGGCGCCCTGTCTGGGGCCGGTTGGGGTCGGGGACCGGCTTGTTCATCCGGACGGGGTCACTCACGACCTTCGTCCGGTCGAGCGCCTGGATGTCCTCGCGCTTGACGACTTTGGTGATCGGGCCGTCCTCCTGGTGGCCGCCCTTGCTCAGCCAGCCGCCGGTCTGCCGGATCACGGTGTCGAGGGTGGGGCGGCCGGCCAGGTCGGCGCCGAGGGCCGCGGCGATCAGCCGGTAATGCATGCTCTTGGTGGGCAGGTGGCTGATCCGCTCGGCCTTGGCGGCGGCCATCAACGCGGCCATCGGGTTCTCCCGGACACCACGGGGCGGTTCGCCAGTGAGGGCATACGACACGGTCGCGGCGAGCTGCCAGGCGTCCGAGGCGGGGGTCGCTGGGGCGCCGGCGGCGGTCTCGGGCGCGAGGAAGTCCGGTGTGCCGACCATCATCCCGGTCTTGGTCAGGGTCGAGTCGCCCTTGGCCCGCGCGATGCCGAAGTCGATCAGGTGCGGCATGCCGGACGGGTCGATCATGATGTTCGACGGCTTGATGTCCCGGTGCAGCACGCCTTTCGCGTGCGCGGCCGACAAGGCGCCGGCCATGGTGACCCACAACCGGGCTGCGGCGATGTCATCGAGCGGCCCGTTCTCGTGCACGGCGTCGGCCAGGGCCATGCCCTCGATGTACTCCATGACAATGCCGAGGCCGTCCTCGTCCTCGACGATGTCGTACACCCGCACGCAGTTCGGGTGCCGCACGGCCGCCAGCGCACGGGCCTCACGCAACATGCGCTGCTCGGTCTCGGCGTCCGGTGCGTGCGCCATCTTCACGGCCACGGTCCGGTCCAGCTGGGTGTCCATGGCCAGCCACACCGTGCCGAACCCGCCATGCCCCAGCGCCTTGATCTTCTGGAACCGGCCACCGGACCGGGTCCACATGCTGTTGCCCGTCACCTGACGGGTCATCGGCGGCTTGACCGGCGGCGGAGCACCCCCGGCCAGCGGGAACGGCAGCGGCCCGGGTGTGTCCGCGAGCTTGGCGAGCCGCTGGCGGCCCGCCAGCAGCTCGGAGTTCTGCTGACCGGACAACAACGGCGGCTCACCCCGGAACGGCGGCGGCGACGGTTCCGGCCGGTACGGCGGGATCTGCTGCTTCGAAGGCGGAGGTTGCTGCTGGTGCTGAGCCATCGGCTGCTGGGGTGGTGGCGGTGGCTGCTGCTCTTCCTGGACGGACCGGTTGATCGCGGTCCACGTCGGCGGCCCGATCACCAGGACCGGGATCATCGCCAGCACACTGCCCAGCAGCAGACCGATCCACAGCAGGAACGCGGTGTTGGCCTCGACACCGACGCTGAACAGCAGGAAGGCCACGAACGGCAGCCAGATCAGCCGGCCCGGCCACTTCGGCCCGCGCCGCATCGCGGTGCGCGCCTGCAGGATCACGAACAACGCGGCGGCACCAGGCAGGACGACCAGCCGCGCGATGTCCAGCGCGAAGACCGGGCCACCGCTCGGCCGGGTCAGCACGTCATAGACCGTGGGCCCGCCGCCGAGGAACGCCACCTGCTGGCCGATCAGCAGGTTGTCCGACTTCTGCAACGAGGCGACCTCGGCCGCGGACAACCCGAACGAGCTACCCCCGCCGAACACCGACGAGTAGACCTGCGACATCCCGATGGTCAGCACCCACGGGATGATCAGCGCGAACGCCAGCCCGATGATCGCGAAGACGGTGATCGTCGTGGCGTTGTAGGCGTTGCCGGTGCCCTTGCGGATCAGCGCCACCAGCAACGAGGCGAGCATGGGGAACACCGCGAGGAAGAAGCCCGCGGCGATGGTCGCCCATATCCATTCCCCCGGCCAGATCCCCGGCCCGAAAACGGTATGGGCGAACGACAGCAGACTCGCCGCCATTCCGACCAGGCCGTCCACGATCCCCTCCTCTGTGGCGCTCACCCGTCGTGAGCACTGACCACCATATGTCCACCGGCGTGGGCGAGGTTAGGCAACCGTGGACGCTGTTAGCGGGACGTGCCATGGGCATCCAGGTTGCATGGGTGGCAGAGTGCTGGCATGGGTGACTACCGGGATGCATATCGGCGCAGCCTGACCGATCGTGACGGGTTCTGGCTCCCGGCCTCGACCGCGCTGGACTGGACGAAACCGCCCGCCACAGCGCTGGACGAGAGCGATGCCCCGTTCTACCGGTGGTTTCCCGACGGCGAGCTCAACACCTGTTTCAACGCCCTGGACCGGCACGTGGAGTCCGGCCGGACCGCGCTGATCTACGACTCGCCGGTGACCAACAGCAAGCAGAAGTTCACCTATCGTGAACTCCGGGACGAGGTCGCGGTCTTCGCGGGCGCGCTGGCGAGCCTGGGGGTCGCCAAAGGTGACCGCGTGATCATTTACATGCCCATGATCCCGCGCGCTGTGGTAGCGATGCTGGCGTGCGCACGGCTGGGCGCGGTGCACTCGGTGGTGTTCGGCGGGTTCGCCCCGAAAGAGCTGGCCAGCCGGATCGAGGACGCCCGGCCGAAGGTCATCGTGGCGGCGTCGTGCGGGATCGAGCCGACCCGGGTGGTCGCCTACAAGCCGATCATCGACGAGGCACTGGGCCGGACCCAGCACCAGCCGGACCACGTCGTCGTCACCCAACGGCCGCAGGCGACGGCCGAGATGGGCGCGAAGGACATCGACTGGGACACCCTGGTCGCCACCGCACAACCCCATGACTGCGTCCCAGTGGCCGCTACAGACCCGCTGTACATCCTGTACACCTCGGGTACCACCGGTCGTCCCAAAGGCGTCGTACGGGACAACGGCGGCCACGCTGTGGCGCTCGCGTGGTCGTTGAAGGCCGTCTACGACATCGACCCGGGCGACGTGTTCTGGACGGCCTCGGACGTCGGCTGGGTCGTCGGCCACTCGTACATCGTCTACGCGCCCTTGCTCGCCGGCGCCACAACCGTGCTCTACGAAGGAAAGCCCGTGGGCACCCCGGACGCGGGCGCGTTCTGGCGGGTGATCGCCGAGTACGGGGTGAAAGCCCTGTTCACCGCGCCGACGGCGTTCCGCGCCATCAAACGCGTCGACCCCGAGGCCAAGGAGCTGGCCAAGTACGACCTGGCGAGCTTCAAGACCCTGTTCCTGGCGGGCGAACGGCTCGACCCGGAGACCTACCACTGGGCGACCGGCAAGCTCGGCGTGCCAGTGGTCGACCACTGGTGGCAGACCGAGACGGGCTGGCCGGTCTGCGCGAACCTGCGGGGCCTGGAGCCGATGCCGATCAAGCCCGGCTCGCCGACCGTGCCCGTGCCCGGCTACGACGTCCGGGTTCTTCAGCCGGACGGGTCAGCGTTGCCGCCGGGACAAGAGGGCGCGATCGCGATCCGGCTGCCGTTGCCGCCGGGCACCCTGCCGACCCTGTGGAACGACGACAAGCGGTACCTGGAGTCGTACCTGTCCACATTCCCCGGCTACTACTTGACCGGCGACGGCGGCTACATCGACGAGGACGGCTACGTCTACGTCATGGGCCGCACGGACGACGTCATCAACGTGGCCGGGCACCGGTTGTCCACAGGCTCGATGGAGGCCGTGCTGGCGTCCCATCCGGCGGTCGCCGAGTGCGCGGTGATCGGGGTGCACGACGAGCTGAAAGGCCAGCTCCCCCGCGGGTTCGTGGTGCTCAAGGCCGGTGTGCAGATCGACGAGCAGACCCTGGCCGACGAGCTGGTGGCCGCCGTGCGCCGGGACATCGGCCCGGTCGCCGCGTTCCGGGACATCTCCGTGGTCAACGGACTGCCGAAGACCCGCTCCGGGAAGATCCTGCGCAAGACCATGCGGGGCATCGCGGACGGCCGAGACGAGCTGGTCCCGTCGACGATCGAGGACCCGGCGGTGCTGGACGCCCTGCGGCCGGTCCTGCGCCCTTAGGACACCTCTAGGACACCGTCAGCTGGATGTCCTTGGGCTCGGGTTTGGTGCTCCACTTGGCCGTGCTGCCCGAGGGGAAGTCCGGGGCGATGGTGAGCACGCCCGCGGTGAACGGGTCCGGCACGGGGAACAGCAGGCCCGTGACGCCCGTCTTGGGCGTGACCTTGGTGCCGTCCGGCAGGGTCAGCACGACGCTGCGGCTCATGTCCACCTTGAGCTGGTTGTCGTCCGTGCTGATCCTGGCGTTCTTCAGGCGCAGCCAGACGTGCTTGGCGGGCGGGTTCACCACGCCGGCGATAGATGCGTTCAGCTCGGCGCCGTCGCCCAGCGTCAACGTCACCGCGAGCGGGCCCGAGGTGCGTTGCCCCTGGTAGGAGCCCTGCGCCGAGTAGTCGCCGTTCTGCCAGCGGACCTGCTTGCCCGCCGCTGATCCGGTAGGGCGCGGAGCCGCGTCGACCGAGGGGGCCGGGCCGCTGCCGTCGCGGACGCTGTATGAGTACGGCTTGTCGTCAGTGACCTCGAGGGTGGCGTCCGAGCCGGACGGCACGCTGATGATGACGCCACTGCCGGGCAGGATGGGCCGAGGCAAACGCTTGCGCACGTCCTTGACCACCACGTCCACCGGCAGCGCGGGTGCGCCCTCGGGCGGCGGCGCGTACGAGTCGTCGCTCTGCAGCCGGTACAGCACCAGGAACTCGTACCCGGGCGCGGCGCTCGCGGGCCCGGTCTCCAGGCTGCCGCTGGTCTCGTCGGTCGTCGGGCGGACCGACAACGCCCCGAACTGGTAGGCGAAGTGCGGACCCTTGAACACGCCCTGGATCGGGCGGGCGCCCGACGGGATGCCCTGTGACCAGGTGAAGACGTCGACGTAGTCGGCCGGTTTCACGGACAGGTCGACCGTTCCGGCCGGGCTTGCCGCGGGTTTGCCACAGGCGGCGAGTGCCGCTAAGGCGATCAGGACGACGAACAGACGAGAGCGCACCACGGGCAACAGGGTGTCATCCGTAACCCCGTAGCGACAATCGGCCGTTGTGACCTGGAGTGATTGGTCTATACCTTGAAGTGGTCGCCGCCAGTAAGAACGCGGGAGGACCTGTGCTCGTACGTCGACTACTCGCGGCAGTGACGGTGTCGACCGTCGCCGCGACCGGTGTTTGCATCCCTGCGAGTGCTGATGAGGCGTTATCGGCCGGCAAGTCCTTGTCGGACGTCATACCCGCCCCGGCGTCGGTCACGCCGGATGCACGACAGGCATTTCAGCTGAGCTGGGGGACCGTCATCTGGGCCGACCGGGGTGCCGCTGACATCGGCAACCAGCTGGCCTCGATCCTTCGCCCCTCAACCGGCTACCGCATCCCAGTGCTGCCGTCGTGGTTCCATGGCAACGGAATTTCCCTGAAGCTCGGCGGCGCCGACAGCAAAGTCGGTTCCGAAGGCTACGAGCTGACCGTCAAGCGCTCGGAGATCGTCATCCGGGCCAACACCCAGGCCGGTCTCTTCGCCGGAACGCAGACGCTGCGCCAGCTGCTGCCCGCGAAGGTGGAGAACCGCAACCGCCAGCCCGGCCCGTGGGTCGTGCCCGGCGGCAAGATCGTGGACCACCCGCGGCTGGCGTACCGCGGCGCGATGCTGGACGTGGCCCGGCACTTCTTCAGCGTGGCCGAGGTCAAGCGGTACATCGACCAGATCTCCCAGTACAAGATCAACCGCCTGCACCTGCACCTGGCCGACGACCAGGGCTGGCGGATCGAGATCCCGGGCTGGCCCCGGCTGACCAGCTACGGCGGCAGCCTCGAGGTCGACGGCACGCCCGGCGGCTTCTACACCCAGCGCGACTACACCGAGCTGGTCCGGTACGCGCAGAGCAAGTTCATCACCATCGTGCCCGAGATCGACATGCCCGGGCACACCAACGCGGCCCTGGCCTCCTACGCCGAGCTGAACTGCAACGGCGTGGCCCCGCCGCTCTACACCGGCACCGACGTCGGTTTCAGCTCGCTGTGCGTCGGCAAGGAGATCACCTACAAGTTCGTCGAGGACGTCGTCCGCCAGCTCGCCAGGCTCACCCCGGGTGAGTACCTGCACATCGGCGGCGACGAGGCGCATTCCACGCCGCCGGCGGACTACACCGCGTTCATGAACCGGGTGCTGCCTATCGTGGCCAAGTACGGCAAGAAGGTCACCGGCTGGCACGAGATCGTCAAGTCCGATCTGAAGACCTCGGCGGTGCCCCAGTTCTGGGGAACCGACGACGTCGACCCGGCCGTGGCCGCGGCCGCCGCGCGGGGCAACAAGATCCTGATGTCGCCCGCGCACAAGTCCTATTTGGACATGAAGTACGACGAGAACACCCCGCTCGGCCAGGACTGGGCGGCGCTGATCGAGGTCGACACCGCGTACGGGTGGAACCCGGGCGCGTTCCT
>CBIMJO010000544.1:0-6699 GCA_966244135.1 uncultured Actinocrispum sp.
ACTTGCGACAGTGGGGACATGTCGTCGTACCGGCGTCCGTTCCATGGCTGGCCGCCGAGTTCCAGCTCGCTGAGGTAGTGCGCGGCCTCGCAGCTGCCCGCCATGCTCACGAGGTCGGCGACCACGCCACCGGCGACCGCTGCGGCGAACCGGTTGTCCCGGCTGGTCAGGTAACACGTCATGTAGCCGCCGTAGCTGTACCCGGCGACCGCGAGCCTGTTGGGGTCCGCGATTCCTTGCGCGACAAGCTGATCGAGGGGTTCCAGGAAGTCCTTCGCGTCCGCCTCGCCCCAGGAGCCCATCGCGGCGGTGTAGAACCGTTGGCCGTAGCCGTCGCTCGCGCGCGGGTTCACCAGCAGCACGGCCCAGCCGTTGGCGACGAGTTCCTGATGGTAAAGGTGAACCTCGTCTGCGGCGCCGTTCCAGGCGTTGTGCGGTCCACCGTGGACATCCAGCAACAACGGTTGCGGGGTTTGAGCTTCGGGGTCACGGACGAGCCAGCCCTGTACGACGGTGCCGTCGGAGATGGTGAACTCGCACTCCTCACGTGCGAACAGCGCCACATCGCCGAATCCGTAGCTCGTGCGGACGGTCTCGCCGCCGGAGGCCAGGTCCACGGTGACGATCTCGCCGAGGGAATCCGCTGTCGCCAACACGATCGCGGCCGTGCCACCGGCCACCGACACACCGCCCACCACACGACCGGCGCCGGTGACAACGGGACTGGGCGTTCCGCCGTCGACCGGCACCGAGTACAGGTGGGTGCAGCCCCGGTCGCGGACACAGAAGTACACCGTGCCGCCGTCCTCGGACAGCTGGGGCGTGGCACCGGGATAGGCCGGGCCGCCGGGCATCACGTTGCGGTCCAACGACTCCGCGAGGTTCACCGGATCCCCACCGGCCAGCGGGACCCGCCACAACCCGGCGTGCCTGGCCGGTCCGTCCGGCGAACCGACGACCAGCAACGCCTCGCCGTCCGCCGTCCACACCGCCGGGCCGCCGATACCCGTTGGCAGGCCGACGATTTCGGGTTGCGCGTGTGGTTTGCTGACGTCGAGGACGTGCACCGGGAACTGGAACGTCAGGTCGGCGTCGGGAGCCGTCGCAGCGCTGAAGGCGAGCCTGGTCGAGTCGGGTGACCACGACGGGCCGCCCGCGTGCCAGTCGCCGCTGGTGACCTGGCGGCAGTCACCAGTGGCCACATCCAGGACGTGCAGGTGTTTGCGGACTGTCCTCAGTAGACCGGCGCCGTCGGCCTGGTAGTCCAGCCGCTCGGTGACGATCGGATCGGTGGCACCGGGGGTCTCGTCGGTCGCGGCCGAGAACGCGATCTGCAGACCGTCCGGGCTCCACACCGGCTCGCCCGCGCCGAGCGGCAGCGTGGTCAGCTGCTCGGGCTCACCGCCGTCGATCGGCAACAGCCACACCTGCGGTGGCCCGTCCTGAGCGCGGAGGAACGCCACTTTCGTGCCGTCCGGCGACCACGACGGCGCCATGTCCGCGAGCCCTCGGGTGAGCTGGCGCGGCCGGCCCGACGTGTCCACGAGCCAGATGGCGTGGTTGTCGCGGTCGGCTTCGGCGTCGGTGGTGCGCAGGACGTACAGGCACTGGCCGCCGTCCGGGGAGAGGGCGGGCTGGCCGGGCACGGTGAAGGTGGTCAGGTCATCGATGCGCTGGTGTCGTGTCACCGGTTTCTCCTAGGTCGAGCTGTCCGGCCGGGTCAGCGGCGGCAGCGAGAAGTTCGCGGGTGTACGGGTCTTGGGGGTCGGTCAGCACCTGGTCGGCGGGGCCGTGCTCGACGATCCGGCCGCGGTACATGACCGCGATGAAGTCGCTGACATACCGGACGACCGCCAGGTCGTGCGAGATGAACAGCAGCGACAGGCGCATCCGGCGCTGCAGGTCGCGCACCAGGTTGAGCACGGTGCCCTGGATGGACACGTCGAGTGCGGAAGTGATCTCGTCGGCGATGATCACGTCGGGTTCGCCCGCCAGCGCCCGAGCCAGTCCGACGCGTTGGCGTTGGCCGCCGGACAGCTGCGCCGGGTACTGGCGGGCGCAGTCCACCGGCAGGTCGACCAGGTCGAGCACCTCGGCGACCCGGGCGCGGCGGTTGCGCGCCCGCCGGGGGATCGCTTCGGCGACCGACTCGCCGATGGTCATCCTCGGGTCCAAAGCGGACTGCGGGTCCTGGAACACCATCTGCACATTGTGCGTCCGATGGTCGATCGGTTGTCCATTGAGGACGATCCGGCCGCCGTCGACCGGGACCAGGCCCACCGCGGCCCGGGCCAATGTGGACTTCCCGGAGCCGGATTCGCCCACCAGGCCGACGATCTTGCCGCGCGGGACGGTGAGGCTGACTCCGTCCACCGCGGTGATCGCGTGCCTGCGGTTGCCGAACCGGACGGTGACGTCCTCGAAGGCGAGCTCACTCACTGCGATCACCCACCGGCACCGGGATGTCCGCGTTCCAGCACGCCACCCGGCGGCCGTCCCCGTCGCGCAGTGGGGGAGCGGTATCGGTGCAGCGCTTGTCAGCCAGTGGACACCTTGGCGCGTAAGCACATCCTGGCGGCGCATGGGCGGCGTCGACGGGACGGCCCGGGATCACGGCGAGCGGACGGTCACGGTCGGTCGTCATGTCCGGGACCGCGGCGAGCAAGGCTCGCGTGTAGGGATGACGAGCCGCGGTGTACAACTCGTCGGCGGGCAGGTCTTCGACGATCCGTCCCGCGTACATCACCAGCACCCGATCGCAGACCTGCGAGACGATCGCGATGTCGTGACTGATCAACAGCAACGCGGCGCCGTCGTCCTCGCGGATGGTGGCCAGCAGCCGCAACACCTGGCGCTGCACGGTCACGTCCAGTGCGGTCGTCGGCTCGTCGGCGATGATGAGCGCGGGCTTGCCCATCAGGCCCATGCCGATCATCGCGCGTTGCCGCATCCCGCCGGAGAACTCGTGCGGGTACTGGCGCGCTCGCCTGTGCGGGTCGGGGATCCGGACCGCACGCAGCCGGTCGACCGCTCGTTGCCAGGCCTGCCTGCGGGTGCTGCCCTGATGCTGTTCGGCGACCTCGGCCAGCTGCCGCCCGATGCGCATCGCCGGGTTGAACGAGGTCATCGGGTCCTGGAAGACCATCGCCAGCGACGTGCCGAGCAGGTGCCGATGGCTTCGGGCCTTGCCGTTGCGCAGGTCGCGGCCCTGGAAGGTCAGCCGCCGGGCGTCAACCCGGCCAGGGTGCTCGATCAGCCGCGCCACCGCCAGCGCGGTCAGGCTCTTGCCAGAACCGGACTCGCCGACGATCCCGACCGCTTCGCCTTGTCCGACCGAGAAACTCACGCCACGAACCGGCGTCACACCAGGGAAGCCGACTTGCAGGTCCTCCACGACGAGGACCGCGTCATCGTCGGTCGTCTCATGCGGAGCTGGGTCTGTTGGGCGGACGCGAACGGGCTGGGTGTGCCGCGTGAAGCCTTTCGCCAGCGCCTCGCCGAACAGGTGGAACGCCAGCCCGGCGATGACGACCGCGACGCCGGGCCCGAGAGCTGCGGCTGGACGCAGGTAGATCCCTTGCAGCCCTTCGCCGAGCAGCCGGCCCCAGTCGTAGCTCGGCGGCTGCACACCGAGACCGAGGAACGACAACCCCGCGAAGGAAAGCAGCGCACTGCCCGCGGCGATGGCCGCGTTGACCACCAACGGCTCGGCGATGTTGGGCAGGATGTGCCGCACCAGCAACCGGAACCGGCCGACACCCGCGACCCGCGCGGCGGAGACGTAGTCCAGCCCGGCGACCTTGGCGACGAGTGTCTGCGCCAGCCGCGCGAAGCCCGGTGCGATGGCGAAGCCGATGGCCAGCAACGAACCGGTCGTGCCCGGACCGATGACCACCGCGAAGAACAGGGCCAGCAGCAGACCGGGGAACGCCACCGCGATGTTCACCGCCGCGGCGACGAACCGGCCGGCCCGGCGGCCGAGGACCACCGGCACGGCGCCGAGCGTGAGTCCGATGAGGACACCGATCGCGGTGGCCAGCACCGCCAGCCGCACCGACAGTCCCGTCGCGACAAGGACTCGGAGGAACACGTCCCGGCCCAGGTTGTCCGTGCCCATCCAGTGCTCCGCCGACGAGCCCCGCATGATCTGCGTGGTGTCGACCGCGTTGGCCTGATCGGTCCACACGAGCGGTGCGATCACCGCGAGCAGCAGCACGGCCAGCAGCAGGACTGCCGCGCTCGCGCCCAAGGGGGTGCGCAGGATCCGTTTCACCGCTCAGCTCTCCCTGATCGTCGAACGCGGATCCAGCACGGCGAGCAGCACGTCCACCGCCAGGTTGACCAGCAGCACGCCGAGGCCGTAGACGAGCACGACGCCCTGCACCACCGGGTAGTCCTTGGCCATGATCGACTGGACGATCGTGCTGCCCAGACCGGGCCAGGCGAACACGTTCTCCGCCAGCACCGTCCCGGCGACCAGCGAACCGAGCAGCAGCCCGCCGATGGTGACGGTGGCCGTCAGCGCGTTGGGCAGTGCGTGCCGCAGGATGATCAGCCGGCTCGGCAGCCGTTTCGCCCTGGCCGTGCGGACATGGTCGGCGTCCAGCACCGTGAGCATCTCCACCCGCATGATCCGCGACAGCACCGCGGCCGGGGCGACCGCGAGGGACAGCACCGGCAGGACGTACGAGCCGAAGCCGGTGCGCCCGGCCACCGGTGCCCAGCCCAGCTGCACGCCGAACACGTAGACCAGGCCCACCGCGAGCAGGAACTCCGGGATCACGGCCAGCACGGCGCTGCCGGCCGTGAACGCCAGCTCAGCGGGACGGCGGCGCCCGCCCCGCGTCAGGACCGCCATGCCCGCGCCGACCGGGATCGCCACGATCACCGCCAGCACCGACGCGTACCCGGCCAGCTCCAGCGTCGCGGGCAGCCGGTCGCCGATCACCTTCGCCACCGGCAACCCGGACACCATCGAGCTGTGCATGTCCCCGCTGATCAGGTCACGCAGGTAGTGCAGGTACTGCAACCACAACGGGTCGTTCAGGCCCAGCGCCGCCCGGCGCGCCTCGACCAGCTGCACCGACGCCGTCGGCCCGAGCGCCGCCCGGACCGGATCGCCGGGGATCAGGTGGATCATCAGGAACGCGGCCGTGACCAGCACCCACAACGACACCAGGAGCCGGCCGGCGCGGCGGACCGCGAACCGCGCCCACGGCCGGTCCCAGTGTCGCGTGTGGACGATCGCGGTCATGCGCCGAGCATCCGGATCGAGCTGGGGTCGAGACTGCCCTGGGAGAGCTCGAACGTCGCGCCCTTGCCGAAGGACGGCCGGTTGGCGTTGGCGAACGGCAGCACGTCGACGTTCTCGGCGAGCGCCTGCTCGGCCTCGGCCCACTTGCCACAGCCCGCGGTGCCCGCGATCCCGGACGCCTCCTGCACGAGAGCGGCGTACTTGCTGTTCTGGATGCCGGCGAAGTTGGTGCCGTTGGGCGGGGTCGGGCCGGAGACGAACGGGACCGCCTCGCCGGGCACCGTGACGTTCAACGGGATCAGGCTGACGTCCCACGAGCCCTGACCGGCGAGGATCACCTGGCTGATGTCGGCCTGTGTCGCGCCTTTCAGCGTCACCTCGACCCCGGCGGGCTGCCAGAACTTCTGCATCAGCTCGGCCGTGGCCTGCATGGTCGTGCCCAGTTCGGTGGTGTAGAAGAGAGTGACCGCCAGCCGTTTGCCGTCCTTGACGCGGATGCCGTCCGCGCCGGGCCGCCAGCCCGCCGCGTCGAGCGTGCTCTTCGCGGCCTGGACGTCGAACGCGGGCAGCTTGCCGCTGATGGTGTCCGGATCGCACGGCGTCATGCCCGGGGCGACGAGGCCTTTGGCGGGCTTGCCGGTTCCGCTGGTCAGCACCTGGGTGAGCTGGTTCAGATCCAGCGCCTGGGTCAGGCCCTTGCGAACGGCGCCGTCAGCGCCCGGCAGACCCGGCTTCTGGTTGAACCACAGCTCGCCGAGCATCGCCATCACGTCTCGTTGCAGGACCTTCTGCGCCTGCAGGCGTTGCTGGTCCAGGCCGATGATCGAGGCCGCGTTGACCTCGCCGGACATCAGCAGGTTGGTCGCGGTGCTCTCGTTGGCCACGACGCGCAGGGTCACCTTGTCCGGCAGGCCTTCGCCGGGTTTCCAGTCGCCGGGGCCCCAGGCATAGTCCTTGCGCCGCTCGAACGTGTAGTGGTCACCGGGGACGACCTCGGCCACGGTGAACATGCCGGTGCCGCTCGAACCCTGCTTGAGCAGCGTGCGGTCCTTCATTCCCTTGTCGCAGACGATGTGCAGGCCGCCGACCGCGCGGTCGAGGAACGAGTTCGGCACCGGCGAGGTGACCGCCACCGTCCCGGCGGCCTCGTCGGCGGTCGCCGTGGCCCCGGGCGGGACGTAGACACCGATCCGGCTGGAGGAGTTCTTCGGGTCGCCGACGAAGTTGATGTTGGCCGCGACCGTGGCCGCGGTCAGCGGGCTCCCGTCGTTGCACGTGATTCCCTTGCGCAGCCGGTAGGTCGCCGTCGTCGTGGTCGACTCCCACTTGTCCGCCAGGCCCGCGACGGTCTTGCCGTCCTTGTCGAACGACAGCAGCGAGTCGTAGAGGAACCGGTCGACCTGCATGGTGACCGACAGCGAGGTGAAGTGCGGGTCGAGGTTGCC